>JAISDM010000024.1 GCA_031264885.1 Peptococcaceae bacterium
GTGTCCGCGCCGCCGCTGTCGTTCCGGACGGTCACGGTGTACCGCGCCTGTGTGCCTGCGGAGACCGGCCCGTAGGCGCCGGAGATGGAGGGATGCAGGGTTCTGCCGATGTAATCCACCTCTTTGTCGATCCCGATGTCCGGGGCCGGCGTAGGCGTCGGCGAGGGCTCAATGACGACGGTCGTGTCGTCCTCCGCGGGATCGGTGGGTTTGCCGGAATACTCGCCGACCGCCTCCGCCCGCGCGTCGTTCCGATAGGAACCTGCCGTTTCAAATGAGAGTGCGTATTCGATGATCAAAGCGTCGCCTACCGGCAGCCTGAAATGACCGGCGGTTTCAATTTTGCCCTGCTGCCTATTCAGTGAATAATCCGCGGGAGAAAGGGGTACGGCCGCGTTCGCGCCGCCGCCGGGGACGCGGCTGATTCTCAGGGTTCCGTCGAGGATGTCACCCAGCCGGGTATCGGTGACCACGATGTTCTTCAGGGGCTCCGCGCCGGTGTTGGAGACTCTTATGACGTAGGGTACCGGATCGCCCGGGCGTCCGGTGGCGGGGGCGCTTTTGTCCACATCCACTTCCGGGATGTCCACGACGATGACGGTGACCGTGTCGTCGTCGGGGTCCAGGGGTTCTTCTGTAATCTCGTCCGTGGCTTCCACCCGGGCGGTGTTGGTGTTCTCGCCGATGGCAGTTAGATTTACGTTGTATGTGATGATGATTTGATCGTTCGGATTCAGCCGGAACGCGGACGCCGTCCGTATCTCTCCCAGGGTTTCGGAGAATGTGTAATCCGTGCCAGCGGTCATGTCCCTTGCCGATCCGCTCGCCGGGACGTACCGCACGCTGAGCCCGCTCACGCTGGAACCACTGCCGCCGTAACTCACAAGCCAGCCGTCTGTGATAATGATGCCTTTCAGCCGCGCGTTGGCGGCGCCGGTGTTGTTCTTGACGGTCAGGGTATATTCCGCGCGGGTTCCGGTCACGGCCGGCCCATAGGCGCCGGAGACCGTGGGATGCGATGCCTTGCCGGCGTATTGTACGTCTTTGACGATCTCAATTTCCGGGGGATCGACGACAATGACGGTGACCGTATCGTCCTCGGGGGGCAGGGAATCTTCTGTGATTTCGTCCACAGCCTCTACCCGGGCGGTGTTGGTGTTCTCGCCGATGGCGGTTAGGTTTACGTTGTATGTGACGATGATTTGATCGTCCTTATTCAGCCGGAACGCGGACGCCATCCGGATCTCGCCCAGGGTTTCGGAGAACGTGTAATCCGCGCTAGCGGTCATGTCCCTTGCCGATCCGCTCGCCGGGACGTACCGCGCACTGAGCCCGCTCACGCCGGAACCGCTGCCGCCGTAGCCCACCAGCCAGCCGTCTGTGATAATGATGTCTTTCAGCCGCGCGTTTGCGGCGGCGTTGTTCGTGACGGTCACGGTATACCGCGCCGGCGTGCCCGCGGAAACCGGCCCGTAGGCGCCGGGGACCGTGGGATGCGGCGCCTTGCCGGTGTAATTTACCTCTTTGTCGATCCCCACCGCCGGCTGAGGTCTGTTGGTCACCGGGTATTCTATGATTTCCGCCGCGCCCACCAGATCCGGGACGATGTCCACGGTGTACTGTCCGTCCGTGCCTTTTTCGACGGCGTAGCCTGTGGGCGCCTGGGTTTCCGTCAGCGTGTAGCGGCCCATCTTGAGACCGCTTGCCACCGCTTCACCGCCGGCGTCTGTGGCTCCGACGGGGATCACCGGGCCGCCGGCGCCGGAGGTTCGGGTCAGCGTGAAAACCGCGCCGGCCAGCGGCGCGCCGGCGCCGTCTGTCTTAATGATTTTCAGGGCGCCCAAGGTGAAGCCCGCGTCCACATTGCGGAGATGATAACCGTAAGGACTGACGGAGGTTTTGGCCGGCAGCGCCAGCGCGTCTGTGTCGGCGCGGGTCAGAAGCCTCAGACCGCCGGACACAGCGGTAAATCCGGTCACATCCGAGTCGGACGAATCGAAGGCGTTCGATCCGGCGTCTTTCTCCGTGACGCCGTAATCCCCCACGGCGAAGGTTGGGGAAGCGCCGAAGCGGACGAAATAGCTGCCTTCCGCCAAGTCGGTGAATTCATATCTGCCGTTCAGGTCTGTGAGGACGGGGGCGACGGCTTCCCCCCGCACGTCCGTGGCAGGCTGCTGGTCGCTGTTGTTATACAGCGCCGCCCGGACGCCGGACAGAACCGGCTCGCCCGCCTGCCGCAGGCCGTCTCTGTCCGCGTCCAGCCAGGCCAGGCCGGAGATGGCGCGATACACGACCACCGCCGTTACCTGAGGCGCGAGTAACATCTGTTCGCCCGAACCCGAACCCGAAGCTGATTCGGAGGCCACCGCCGTCACGTCGTTTGAGTATAGATTGCCTCCGGTATTGTTTACAGGCGTCAAAACGACGCGCATCTTGTAGCTTTCGTGGGCGCTGAGCTTGCCGCGGATGAACACCGCCCGCGTCGCGGAATTCAGCGTTAGGGTTTTGGCCTCGTTCAGAGAGGCGTTGCTTATGGTGGCCGACGGAACCGACGGGAACGTTTGCGAAGCGGTGTCGATGTCTCTCACGTCCTTGCTGTCCCAATCGGCGGCGTTGCCGGCGAGTTCATAGACGCTGATTTCCGTGCCGCTGCCGCCGAGGGGGAAGGAGATTTCCAGCCGCGCCGTATAGGTTCCGTCGAACACGCTTCCGCGGACATCACCGTTATAGGGGAGAATATCCAGCAACTCATATCCGTCATAATCATTCTCGCCGGTATTTTGGTGTACTACGTTGAATACGACGTCTTCGCCGACCTCGACCAGCGATTCCTCCAACGACTTCTGAAGCGAATCCACCTCCAGCTTGACGATCCCCACGGCGTTGGCGGCGATGTTGCCGAATTCGGCTCGCAGAGCGCGCCCGTCGCCGGTGGCTTGGATCGTGGCCTGGGTCACAAGCTGTTCGGTGTCGTATACTTCATCCTCCGACTCATTTCCGCCCTTAGAGCCGATCCAGGCGGAAAAATGGATGGGCCGCAGGGCGTCGGGGCCGGGTACTACATTCGGGATCACCCACTTCAGTTCCGTTCCGCCCTCCGGCAGCGGCGCCGGAGGCTCCGCGAGGAAGATTTCTGTCGCGCCGGCGGTATCCAAGGCGCCGCCGTATGGGTGGTTGGGATCCGGAACATAGTCGCCGCCCATGTAATACCGTGTGCCGGGTTGGAGGGTCACCTTATCCGGCAGAATGGCTCTGATGATAACGGTACTGCGATCCGCGTCCGCCGCCGTTTCCTCGGGCTTGCCGGCGAGCAGAACGGAGGGTGTCAGTACGTAGTCGACCCGGCGTTCGCCATAGCCCATGCTGTAGGACGCTTTGGCGTCTGTGCCGTTGGCCGCCCTTTGATCCACGGACGTTGTAATCGTCGCTTCCACCCCCACGATGAGCAGGGATGCGCCGGAACGATAACCGAGGGGCCCGTGGGTGAGTTTTACGATGTCGCCGTTCCCGTCATATTCGGTTTTAACATAAGGCGAGTAGCGCGTATTTCTGATGTCCGCTTTCATATCCGGAGCGTCCAGAACATCCATCTGGGTACCGTTCAGGCGCGTGCCGTCGTCGTGGGTCATAACCTGGCCCTTGTCCTTAAACCACATGTACAGGTCGTTGGTGGTCTGATATACCTTGCCGACCTCAGCGGTGGGCAAAATGTTCACGTTAAATCCGACGAAGATGTGTCCTGTGCCGAAATGGCCGCCTCTGCCTTGAACCAGAACCGCCACGCATTTGCGGGTATCGACGCCCAGAGCGAGGCCGTCCCTGTCGGCGCACAGATCGGCCATCGTCGCGTAATAGCGCAGTGTGGGATTGGGTATGTCCTTATGCGACGCGGTGATGCCGTCCGAAGTAGCGTTGGTCGCCATCTCCGCCCGTTCCATTTCTTCATCGCCGGCCCAGTTCGATCCATCTGCCTTCGCCACATAAATCAACTTAAATTTCATGGTGATTCCGGAAAACATCGGCGTCTCATTCGTGGGTGTGCCGTCGGCGCCGTCCTCAGGCTGAAACGCCTCCGCGTCGAATTTTTGCAGCATATCAATGGCGTAGGGCTGCCGAGACGCAGGCGTGCGTGGGTCTACTCGGGGAACGGCTTGGATTTCTATGCGCGAGCCGGCCGGCGCCCAGGCGTCCGGACCCAGCTCATTAGACGAGGATGACAGATTTTTTCCGCCGGTGGATCCTTTATGGTCAGCGACTGTAAGAAAGGTGAATTTATCGTAGATACCCTCTACCGGGATCACGACGTTCGTCAAATCCGCGTCGTCGCCGGTTTCCGGCTGAGCGTTGCCTGTCAGCTGCATCTGAGAAAGGGTTTGTGTTCTGAGATTCTGACCGGTTACCTGGATGGAGTAGTTTGCGGCTTCGTCGGCCGGCTTTGGTATCGGAAATACGATTTGCGCATATCCCACGGAGAAGACGCCGATGCCCATATCCTCGCCGTATCGCGGTGGGGCTGAAAGACTTGCGGTTCGATTGCGCAGCGGCCACCGGTACTCGCCGGCGGCGGTAAGGAATTTGTAAGCGTCCACCGTTACGCTGATGATGTTCCCGCTTTGGGTCATCGTCCAGGTTCCGCCATCGACGCAATATGCCCCGGGAATGTTGTTCACTGGGGCGTTATAAGGCGCGGCGGGAGCATGGGAATCACTGGCGAATTCCATATTCCTGCCGCTGTTGCCCGTTCTCCTGCCAATGTGGGGTTGATAGTCCCACAGCAGCGGCAGGACTTGATCCGGACCGGTTCCCGTCACATCGTCACCGGGATCGCCGCTGTCCACTCCTCGCCTGAAAGCTTTCAGTTCTATATCGAAGGTAATCGGGCCTTGGGGCAGTTCCACACCCTTGAGTTTCTTCACCGTGCCGTCTTTATTCATTACTTGTAACTGAATGCCATATCCGTATATATTCATGTCCTCAAGGAATCCGGCGTCTTTGTTCGGCGCGTCGCTGTTTCCCGTCGAAAAATCCCAGTCCCCAACATAATCAACGTGTAAACTCCGTTCCAGCCAGATGTTCACCTGATTGGGGGAAGCCGACACCGTAACGGGATCCGGTATCACCAGCCGCGGGACGTTGCTGTCCACAGGCGCGGCTTCGTCATACCCCTCCAACCAGCACTCGAAGGATGGGGCAATCGCGGCGCCGTTGGCCATGCCCAGCGCCTTGACGGCCACCGAGAGCGTGCCGCTGCCGGGGATGGCCGTCATACCGCCGTCGGCGCGGATCAGATGCCGACCTGTGAGCGTCACGTCGCCGTTTGAATAGTCCAGCGCATAATCCCCTTCTTCGAGCCAGCGCATGCCGGTCAGGTCAAAATTCGCCTGAGACGGCGCGACGCCGGGCAGCACGAATTTGACGTACAGCCAGCCCCGTCTGAAGTATGTGGGATCTGCCTGGTTTTGCAGTCTTGTGAAATATTTCAGCGTGTAGCTTACCGAATCGAAGCTGCGGACGATGTTGTTGGAAGGACCGCTGTCGTTGCCCGGAGTATCGTCGGCGTCAAAAACAGGGGTGCCGTCTTTGACGTCATCCAACGCGAAGCCGGAGATATAAGCCTCATTGGGCCGGAGTTCGTCTTCAACGGAGCTTGCCACACCGGAATTATAAGCGTTGTTGGATTCGTCGTCCTGATCCAGGGGACCGGCGGGAATCGGATCTGTGAGCGCGCCCAGACCGTTGGCGTCGTAGAACCCGGCCGTTCCGTCTTTGTAGGCGCCGTATACCCGATAAAGCAGATTGAATCCGCCGGCGCCGTCCCCCTGCCTGTAGCTGTACAGCATGGCGGGCGGGCCTGGCAGTCCGGGAACCGCGCCCGCGCCGGCATAATATTCCGGAATATCCTCCGGCGCGGGATCGAGGTATTGGAAGGCCGCGCCGGCGCGTTCCTCATCCGGATCCAGAAGGAGATCCGCCAGAGGGCCGCTCAAAGGAATCACGCCGTCTTCATCGGCGGGATAGAAAGCGTCTCCGCCGCCGCCCAGAGCGCCGTATACGCGATAGAAGACGTCGCTTGTCCGCGCGTAGGGATATACGGTCACGCCGCCGCCATTGTCCTCCCCGTCGCCGTAATAGGGGGGAAGCGCGTCCGGATCCGGGGCCGCCGGCGTGAATTTGGCGTTGGCCTGATCCGCCGCCGGATCCACCGCTTCGGGGGGATCGTATAAGTTCCCGTCTTCGTCGGAAGCGTAGAAGTCGGGGGCGTTCCCGCTCAGGGGATCGGTGTATACCCGGAACTGGGTGGGCGTGGCGACTAACGATTCGTAAATGTATACGGTTGCGCCGCCCGCGTCATACTGCCCGTAATAGGGCGGGACTGTGTCCGGATCGTCCCCGGCGCCGGCGAAAAACGGGCCTGTGAAAAGAGACAATGCCAGCGCGAACACCAATGTAAGACAGAGTACGCGATCCGCCATATTGATTCGAAATGATCGGGATATTCTGGATCTGCGGGGTGTTCTTGGGGGTAGGGCGAAGTTTTTTTCATTCATATGGGCTTGCTCCTTTTCATTTAGAACTCTTTGCCGCCGCGGTTTTTTTGCCGCGTGGACGGCACGGACGGTCTGACTACGCGGAAAGGTATACCCATCCGCATATGTGAAAAAATGCGTTATAACTGTATAAAACCGGCAAAAACGCCGATTTTACACAGTCATAACGCATAAAAAAAGTGTGCGGATGGGTATACCTTTCCGCACACTTTGGAGAACTATATTATATTTATTCGCGGCGGCAAACCGCTTTTGGGGGGTCGGGCGCGCAGGTTTTTACGCGCCCGGAATTTCTTCCCAAATAGAAGTATACTCTGTTCCCGCGGCGAATTCAAGATTTTGTTTTGAACAAAGGGATGGATTCCGGGACAAGCCTGGAATGACAGGCGGGCGGCAGAATGACAGGGGATAGACGAGCCCGGTAATAATTAGGGCGCATTTCCGTATTGTGTTTCGCTGCAAAGATATTGCGTTTCCGGACGGGGGCGGGCGGCAGAATGCCGCCCCTACGGGTGACGCCCCTCTGCGGTGCGATGCCGCCCCTACGGCAGGGGGGATTGCGCCTGACGGGGCGGTGGCGCTTCGAAGGAACCACCCCGCCGCCTTTGGCGGCGCCCCTCCCAGGAGGGGAATTTTTAGGGGGCGGGCGGGATTGATTTTTTTGTACAGGCGCAGGAAGTGACAGGATCTGCGCGGGGGACTGGTATATAATGGAAATGAGAAGGGGGGATGTGTTTGGAGGATGAGGTGGTTCTGGAGGTATATGTGGATGTTGTGGTGCTGCTTAACTTGGTTTTGAACGGGCTGGCTTTGTGGGGAACGGGCAGGTTGTTTCATTTGACGGCGCGGATCCGGCGTATTCTCGCGGGGGCTTTATTGGGAGCGGTTTATGCGCTCATGGTGTATTTCCTGCCATGGCGGTTCGCGGATTCTATGGTTGTGAAGATTTTGACGGCGGCTGTGATGGTTCGGGGGGTTTATGGGAAACGGCCTTTCATGACTGCGCTGCGGTTGGTTTTGGGGTTTTATCTGGTCTCTTTTGCTATGGGGGGCGCTGTGACGGCGCTGGCGGCGCAGAGGCCCGGGGTGGTCCGGCTGGTCGGCGTATCCGCTCTCTGTGTGGGGGCTGTCGCCGGAATTGCCCGGTGGCTGGGCGACCGGCGGATCAGGGAGCAGTGGATTTGGCGCTGCAGGCTGACGCGTCAGGATCAGAGCGTGGGGTTTTCCGCGCTTCTCGATACGGGGAACCAGCTCAAGGCGCCGTTCACCGGGGAACCGGTGGTTATCCTGGAGCGCCGGGCGGTTTCGCGGGTTCCGCTTATGGAGCGGGATGAGGAGGTGTGGCGGACGGTTTCTTTTCAGACGGCGGGCGGGGAGGCAAACACGCTCATGGCCTTTGAACCGGAGGGGTTCGAGATCTACACGGACAAAGGCTGGAGAGAGGTCCGGCGGGTTCTGGTCGCTTTATCCGACGCGGTTTTGGATCGGGAGAACCGTTACCAGGGGCTTTTGCCTCCGGAAATATTAAATGAAATGGGTGAATTTGATGATGAGACGGATAAAAAAACAACGGAAACGCAGGAAGGCGGTTTTGATCAAGGCGCTGGTTTATTTGAGAAACAAAATCATACAGGCGCTGGTGAGGCTGGAGCGGCCGGAGGGCGTCTATTATGTGGGCGGCAGCGAGGCGCTGCCCTTGCCTCTGAGCGCGGAGGAGGAGCAGAATCTGCTGTTCGCTTTGGGGCAGGGCGTGGCGGAGGCGCGCACCATATTAATTGAAAGAAATCTGCGTCTGGTGGTTTATATCGCGCGGAAATTCGAGAATACCGGCATACAGGTGGAGGACTTGGTTTCCATCGGCGCCATCGGGCTGATCAAGGCGGTGAATACCTTTGATATTCAAAAGAAAATCAAATTGGCCACTTATGCTTCCCGGTGCATCGAAAATGAGATTTTGATGCATTTGCGCCGGACCAGCCGGATGAAAACCGAGGTGTCTTTCGATGAGCCTCTGAATGTGGACGCGGACGGGAATGAGCTGCTCCTGTCGGATGTGATGGGCACGGAGGCGGATACGGTTTACAAAAAGCTGGAGGATGAGCTGGAGCGCCGGCTTTTGATTCAGGCGATCCGGATGCTGGCCCCGCGGGAACGGCAGATCATGAATTTGCGTTTTGGCCTGGACGGGCGAACCGAAAAAACCCAGAAGGAGGTGGCGGACTTCCTGGGCATTTCCCAATCGTACATTTCCCGGCTGGAAAAAAGAATCATTCGGGGATTGAGGCGCGAGATGTTGAAAATGGAATAAAAAAGTTGTATAATATTCTCCGTCAGATGAATATGACAAATGAACAGAGGCAGGGGCGTAAAATAGATTTTGCGCCTGCGGGAGGATAGGATGCTTTATAGAAAGGCGATATTGCGGGATGTGGAAATCATACATTTGATGGCGAATGATTATGCAAGTGAGGGGAAGATGTTGCCGCGGTCGTTGAGCTCGCTTTATGAAAATATTCGGGATTTTCTGGTCGCGGAGGAAGACGGGCTGCTGTTGGGCGCGGGGGCGCTGCATGTTTTGTGGGATAATTTGGCGGAGGTTCGAACGGTGGTGGTTCACGCCGGGCATGTGCGCAAGGGGATCGGAAAGCGGCTGGTGGGGGGGCTGCTGGAGGAGGCGAAGGCTTTGGGGATATCCAAGGTCTTTACGCTGACGTATCAGCAGCCGTTTTTCGAAAAATGCGGTTTTTGTGTGATCGATAAGGAGACTTTGCCCCAGAAAGTCTGGACGGATTGTGTGAACTGTCCTAAATTCCCCAATTGTGATGAAATTTGTATGGTCACGGATTCGGGCGGGAGCGTAAATTTCGCCAGTTCGTAGTTTGGGGCGGATGTCCGGCGGAGGGGGAGGATGGCGGTCTTCGGACTCCGCGTTTTGAATTTCTATGGCTCAATTCGGGTATATTTGCTCAAAGCTGAGGCAATAATGTAATTAATACTCGTTGAATATTGCCGGAGGTTGAGCGTATGCCCATCAATAAGGTTGAGATTTGCGGCGTGAACACAGCTAAGCTGCCTTTGTTGAAAAACAGAGTCATGCGGGAATTGTTTCGGGAGGTGCAGCAGGAGGGGAAGCTATCCGCGAGGGAAACGTTAATCAGCGGCAATCTGCGCCTGGTTCTGAGTGTCATTCAGAGGTTCACCAACCGGGGGGAGTGCCTGGACGATCTGTTTCAGGTGGGGTGCATCGGCTTGATCAAAGCCATCGATCATTTTGATTTGGAGCAAAACGTTAAATTTTCCACTTACGCGGTGCCTATGATCATCGGTGAGATCCGGAGGTATTTGAGGGACAACAACGCCATCCGCGTCAGCCGGTCTATCAGGGATGTGGCTTATAAGGCCATGCAGGCAAAGGAGCGCTTAAACTCGGAATTGGGCCGGGAACCGAATATTCAGGAGATTGCCCGGGCTTTGGATGTTTCCAGGGAAGAGGTGGTTTTTGCCTTGGACGCCATTCAGGACCCGATTTCTCTGTTTGAGCCCATTTACCAGGACGGGGGGGATCCCATTTATATGCTGGATCAAATCAAGGATGAGCGGCATTCGGACGGGGATTGGGCGCAGAGTCTGGCGATCAGGGAGGCTATGCAGCGTTTGCAGGAGCGGGAGAAGCATATTTTGACGCTGCGTTTTTTTGAGGGCAAAACCCAAATGGAGGTGGCGGACGAGATCGGTATTTCCCAGGCGCAGGTGTCCAGACTGGAGAAGGCGGCGCTGGCTCAAATGAAAAAACATGTGTGAGGATTGCCACGGGCGGATTGCCATCCGCCTGTGGGGGCACGGCATGCCGTGCCCCCACAGGTGTGCTGTTTATGATGCCGTAGGGGCGGTATGTTTCGCGGGGGCGGGGCATAATATATATTTTGTGAGGGGAGGGGATGGCTATGCTGACTAAGATTTCTGAGCTGAGGGATTTGGAAGTGATCAGCATGTGGGACGGGCGGCGGCTGGGGCCGATTTTGGATATTGAGATTGATTTGGACGAGGGTGTGGTCAGGGCGCTGGTGCTTTCGGAGGATGCCGCCGGGGGACTGCCGGGGTTTTTCCGGAGAAGCAAGGAACTGATCGTGTCCTGGGATCGGATTTACCGCATTGGAACGGACACTATTTTGATTCAGTCTCAGCAAAAAGAGGGTTGACAAACGACTACATATAGGTTATATTGTCTCTATTGACCCTAAATATAGTTTGGAGAGGGATTATGCGTTGTGTTTATTGTGGGCATACGGACTCCAGGGTTTTGGAGACGAGGGTGGCGGACGACGGCAGTACGATCCGGAGGCGGCGGGAGTGTCTCAAATGTGGACAACGGTTTACCACTTTTGAGAAAATAGATGAGATGCCTCTTTGGGTGATCAAAAAAGACGGGCGCAGGGAGCTGTTCAACAGCCGGAAGGTGCTGGAGGGGCTGCTGCGGGCCTGTGAGAAGCGTCCTGTGCCTTATGAGCGGCTGGAGCAAATGTCGGAGGAGATCGAGAAAAGCTTCCGGCAGGGTTCTTTGCAGCGGGAGATTTCCACGGGTGAGATCGGGGAAAGGGTTATGGACATGCTCAAGGATCTGGACGGGGTGGCTTATGTCCGTTTTGCCAGTGTGTACAGGGAATTTAAGGACATCGGGACGTTTCTGGATGAGATCAAGCGCCTGCTGGAGAACGGTCAGAAGGAGAACGGTCAGAAGGAGAGCGGCCTGGGGGAGAATGGCCTGGGGGAGAGCGGTTTGAAGGAGAGCGGCCTGGGGGAGAATGATCAGAGGGAAAATGGAGGGAATGGATTGTGATTGCGCAAATTCGCGGGGAAGAGCGGAACGCGTTCGCGGCGATTAAAAAAAGGGACGACCGGATCGTGCCTTTCGACGAGGGCAAGGTGACCGACGCCATCAACGCGGCGGCCCGGGCGGTGGGGGAAGAAGACCGTCAAATGGCCATGGAATTGACCATTGAGGTGATGAAATCCATTCGGAATCAATTCAACGGGGATTTGTTCACTGTTGAGGACGTTCAGGACATTGTGGAGGCGGAATTAATCAAAGCGGGATACGCCAAGATCGCGAAGGCGTACATCCTGTACCGCGATAAGCGGTCCCAGATACGGGAGGCGCGTTCGGATCTGATGGACGCGGTGGCGGAGATCCTCAAGGAAACCAGCAGGGATAACGCCAATGTGGGGAATTCTCCTTCGGCGAAGGTGCTGCAGATATCCGAGGTGGCGTCCAAGAATTATTATTTGAAGCGGGTTTTGCCGGAGGATGAGGCGAAGGCGCATTCGGAGGGGGATTTTCATATCCACGATCTGTCCTGGTATGGCAAAACCCTGACCTGCCTGCAGATCCCTTTGGACCGGCTGCTGAAAGACGGTTTCAACAACGGGCACGGCCATATCCGTTCGCCCAAGGGGGTCAAGACGGCCGCCGCTTTGGCCGCCATCGTCCTCCAGAGCAATCAGAACGATATGCACGGCGGTCAGTCTTTTGCTTATTTTGACCGGGATATGGCTGTTTATGTGGAAAGGGAATACGCGCGCCAAAAAAAGCTGATCCTGAGCAATCTGGACAGGCTGGGACTGGCGCCGGAGGCGGAGAAACTGGAATCCCTGGTCATGGAGAACACCCGTGAAGAGGTGTATCAGGCAATGGAGGGTTTTATCTATAATCTGAACACCATGCACTCCAGGGCCGGCGCTCAGGTGCCTTTCTCCAGCATTAATTTCGGCACGGACACCACCTGGGCCGGGAGGATGGTCACGGAGTGCTTCCTGCGAGCCTACGAGCTGGGGCTGGGAAAGGGCGAGGCGCCTCTGTTCCCCAATATCTGCTTTAAGGTGAAGGATGGGATCAATTATGAGCCGGACGATCCCAATTACGATCTGTTTCAGTTGAGTATGCGGGTGGCGTGCAAGCGGCTTTTTCCCAATTTTTCGTTCCAGGATTCCAGCTTTAACGCGCCTTACAGCCAGGAGGAAGTGGCGTACATGGGATGCCGCACCCGGGTTATTTCCAATGTGAACGGGCCGGAGGTCACCAATTGCCGGGGGAATCTGTCCTTTACCACCATCAATCTGCCGCGGCTGGGCATTAAATCCGGGGGGGACATCGCTCTGTTCTGGCAATCCCTGGATCAGATGCTGAACCTGACGGTCAAACAGCTGCTGAGCCGCTACCATGTGCAGAAGAACTTGAAGGTGAAGGATTTTCCTTTTTTGATGGGGCAGAAGTTGTATATCGACAGCGAAGACCTGGAGCCGAACGACACCATCGAGAAAGCGATCCGGCACGGGTCGCTGAGCGTGGGATTCATCGGGCTGGCGGAGTGCCTGACGGCGCTGACGGGCAAGCATCACGGGGAGAGCGCGGAGGCGCAGGCGCTGGGACTGTCCATCGTGGGGCATATGCGGCGGCGCTGCGATGAGGCGACGCAGAAGTACCGCCTCAATTTTACCTTGCTGGCCACCCCCGCGGAAGGGCTGAGCGGCAAGTTTACCCATCAGGATCTGGATGTGTACGGGATCATCCCGGGGGTGACGGACAAGAAATGGTATACCAATTCTTTCCATGTTCCGGTAGAGTATGATATTGACGCCGCGCTGAAGATCCAGATCGAGGGCGCTTATCATAAATACTGCAACGCGGGGCATATCTCTTATGTGGAATTGCCCTCCGCCCCGGACAACAACCTGGAAGCCTTTGAGACGCTGATCCGGGCCATGTATGACGCGGATATGGGATACGCGGCGGTGAATTTCCCAGTGGACATCTGCAAAGAATGCGGCTTCAACGGCGTCATCGATACCGAAGCCTGTCCGAAGTGCGGCGGCGAGGTCATCCGGGTCCGCCGGATCACCGGGTATCTGTCCACTTTGGATAAATTCAACGACAGCAAGCTGGAAGAGGTGCGGAACCGGCGGGTGCATATCAAGCCTGTCTTATGAGACTGGCCGGCGTCCTTTCTGAGAGTGTGGTGGACGGGCCCGGGGTTCGGTTCGTGGTTTTTGCCCAGGGCTGCCCGCACCGGTGCCCGGGGTGCCATAATCCGGAGACCTGGGATCCGGACGGGGGCGGGGAGCGTTCAGTTCGGGAGGTCGTCCGGCTGCTCAAAAAGAAATGCAAGCAGAAGCCGGGTTATTTGAGGGGCGTCACGCTGTCGGGGGGGGAGCCTTTCTGTCAGGCGGCGGATTTCGCGCGGCTGGCCGGGGAGGCGAGGAAGCTGGGGCTGGATGTGGCGGTCTACACCGGATTTACTTATGAGCAGCTGCTGGAGAAGCGGGATCCGGAGATAGACGCGCTGCTTTCGGAGGCGGATATTCTGGTGGACGGGCCCTTCGTCCTGGCTTTACGGGATTTGTCGTTAAAATTCAAGGGTTCCGCCAATCAGCGGCTCATCGACTTGAATCGGAGCCGGGAGATGAACGCGGTCGTTTTGCTGGACGGGGAATGACGCGTGTGCGGGGACGGGCGGCAGAATGCCGCCCCTACGGATGCGCTTCACGGTACTTGCCGGACGCGCCGGTTCCCGGGAAATGCCGCCCCTACGGATGCGTTGTTCACGGTACTTGCCGGACGCGCCGGTTCCTGGGGAATGCCGCCCTTACGGGCGCGCTGTTCACGGTACCGTAGGGGCGGCATTCTGCCGCCCGCAAATGTCAGACACTTTTTTCCGTTTTTGAGCATAGAATATGGCGTGAGTCAGCCAGACTGTGAAAAAAACGGAGGAGGGATTTGTTTTGCAAGAGAGTTGCGTCCCCATTTGCCCGCCGGAATATGTGCCGGTGATTATGGATGTGGTTTTTGGAACGGGCCGCGTTTGTTCCGGAAGCGCGCATTATTTGTCTGAATCGGAAGACGGCGCCCCGATTCCGGCAGACGCCTGCCCGATTAACTGTGTGATCAACGATTTTTTGATCCGCGGCCAGGGGAGCGAGGGGACTCCCCCCCAAAAAGACGGGGGATCTGTGCGTTTCACCGTCGGGTACCAGGTTCGGGTATGGTATGAGTATTGCAGCGACACGCGCGGCCGGGACGTTAAAGCCGCCAGCAAGATCTTCGAGCAGGAATTGACGGTTCCCCTTTGCCCTACGGGAAGTCAGCAATTGGTGCTGAGCGAGGACGGCCACACGCTGATCGTCAAAAAAATCGCTTTGAACGCTGTTCGGGCGGAGCTGGTTCCGAAGCCGGAGGATTATCCGGCGGATTTCCCGCCTTATGCCATTATGGTGTCTCTGGAGAAGGATTTCTTCGCGATGGCGATCGGCAGGGCGGCTGTATGCGTTTCCAGCAGTGGTTTCTACCAGGAGAATTTTCCGGTGTTTCCGGGGGACTGCGGCGGATGCGCCGACGCGGAAACGGACAGTTGTACGCAATGAATTCCGCTGCCGCGGCGGCGGGGGGTAGACGGCATAGCCTTGGGGGCTGTGCCGTTTCTTTTTTTCCCCTGTGCTAATTACACTTTGGTCAAATAACAGTGTAAAAAAGTTCAAAAAAACACAGAAGGATAAAAGAAAGTCATGTAGAAGCAATATTGTCATGATTGAAACGAAACGAATCATCAGGCGCCGCCGTTACAGAAGAAGCAAATTTTATCTGGTTTGGTTCGCTTTGATCGGAATGATTTGTCTGATGATCCTGGGGGTTTCCGCGAGACGTTTTTTGGCGGTGTATTATACGGATGTGGTTCCGGTGACGCCTGTGCTTGTGGAAGAGACCGCCCGGGGGGAGTTCATCATTCTGAGGCCGGAGACGGTGGTTACGGCGCCATATCGCGGTCTGCGCGTCCGGGAGATGGAAGAGGGAAGCCGGATTTCCAAGGGCGCGGCGGCGGCCAGGCTTGTTTATTACGAGGGATCCAGTCTGGAAGATCAGAGGGAAATGGATATTCCCGCTCCCCAGTCGGGCATTCTTTCTTTCGTCCGGGACGGTTTGGAGGCGGCGTTTGATTCTGAGCGTCCCCTGGATTTCGATTTTGGCAAAATCATGGATTTTTATCGGAAAAAAGACGAACAGCCTTTGCGGCAGGCAGGGAATCAGGATATAATGGTTGAAGCCGGGGAGATGGTATTTAAGGTCATAGACAATCTGTCTCCCGCGTATGTCTGTCTGGAAACGGACAGGACGGATCTGCCGGTTCCCGTCATAGGGACTGAGCTGGCGCTGCGGTTGGACAACCTTCCCGCGCGGACCGTTCAAGTGGCGGACGTTCAAATGGAGCGGGATCATGTCTATTATCTGCTGACGGTTTCTCAGGGGACGGAGTTCCCGGAACGGCGGGCTTATTCAGGGGAGCTTGTTCTGGAGAGCGTGGAGGAAACCGCGCTGCCCGCGGAAGTGATCGTGGCCCGCGAGGAACAGCCGGGCATCTACATTTTGAAAGACGGCTTGATTCAATGGCAGCCTGTGTATATTATAAAACAGCAGGGGGACCAGGTGGTGATCGACAGCCTGGAGGAGAAAACATGGGTTGTGTTTAATCCCAAGTGGGTGTGGGAAGGCATGCAGCTTCGGAACAGGAGCGCGATTACAAGGAGGGAGTAACGTGGCGGCGGATATCGGCCGTAATTTGCCGGCGGTGCTGGATGAGGTAAAGGCCGCTTGCGCCCGGGCGGGCAGAAGCGCATCCGAAGTGAAGGTGGTGGCTGTTTCCAAAAATTTTCCTCCTGAGTGTATTATGGAGGCTTATCATTGCGGGCATCGGGTTTTTGGAGAGAACCGCGTCCAGGAATTGCTGGAAAAAATGGACGTTTTGCCTAAGGATATCGAATGGCATTTTATCGGCGGACTGCAGCGCAACAAAGTGAAGTCCCTCCTGGGGCGGGCCGCTTTGATTCATTCGCTGGATTCGGCGCCGCTGGCGGAGGAGATCAGCCGTCAGGCCGTACTTAAGAACCTGGAGGTTTCAGTTTTGATTCAGGTCAATGTCGCGAAAGAGGTCAGCAAACGGGGTTTTGCCCCGGAGGAGCTGGGCGGGGCGCTGCGCCGGGTAAGGGATCTGCCCGGGCTGCGCGTTTGCGGGCTTATGACCGTCGGCCCCTGGAATGAGGATCCTGAAGAGGCGCGGCCTGTATTTCGAAAGCTCAGACTGCTTTCCGCGGAGTTGAGAAAGGATGTCTTTCCCGATAGGCCGGCGAATATATTATCTATGGGGATGAGCGGTGATTTTGCCGTCGCCGTCGAAGAAGGAGCGTCTTTGGTGCGAATTGGAACCGGAATATTCGGCTCCAGATACGCATGAATCGGATATCCGCGAATAATAAGGGGGAAGCAGACATGGGAGTATTGGATAAATTTATGTCCATGATGGGACTGGGGGAAGAAGTAGAGGAGGAAGTGATTGAGGAAAGGGAGGAATACCCGGAGGAGCGCGCCGAGTGGAGGAACCGCAAGGCCCGCAATGTTGTTATCCCGTTTAACAATTCGAACCGGGAGTCTTGGCAGGTGTTTGTGTCGGAGCCCGTGGTGTTTGACGACTGTCAGCAAATCGCGGATCATCTCAAGAGCAAACGAAGCGTGATCATCAATCTGGAAAGCGTCGAGATCAGTCTGGCCCGCCGGATTATCGATTTTGTGGGGGGCGTGACTTACGCTTTGGACGGGAAGATGCAGAAGGTGGGGGCGGGCATGTTTATCGCCGCGCCGGCTAATACCGAGATTACCGGCGATATTCTGAGCCTTTCGCAAACCAAGGATAAGGATATTATGAGTTTCATTACTAAGATTACCGAGGCGAACGACGGCAAGTGAGCGAGGATCCGTCGAATCATAATCCGATGGAGTTTCACGCCGCGGTTTCGCCCCGCGGTTTCGCCGCCGGGCAAGGCGGAGGAATCGAACCGGAAGTCCTGAGGAATTGAAAGAAGGGGTGGTCCCTTGACCTGGCTATTACGTTTGATCAATACGGCCTTTAACATATACGCGTTCCTGATTGTCGCCCGTTGTGTGGCATCCTGGTTTCCGATTCCCCGTTTTCGCTCAATTTATCAGTTCTTATATGATATGACGGAACCGGTTTTGGCGCCGTTTCGGCGTGTGAACAAGCTGATTGGCTACCAGCTGCCGATCGATCTCTCGCCCTGGCTGGCGATCATCGCGCTGCAGCTGGCGCAATCCTTGCTGATGAATATATTGAGATTCTTATTCTAGTTTGGGGAGAAAGAGGTGTGATGTATGCTTACGCCATTGGACATCCACAATAAAGAGTTTACAAAAAGCATGCGGGGGTATAAGCCCGAGGAAGTGGATTCCTTCTTGGATGAAATTATAAAGGACTTTGAGACTTTGTTCCGGGAAAATCATGAGATGAAGGAGCAAGCGCAGAAGAATCAGGAGGAAGCCGCGGCGGTCAAGGAGAAAGAGCGGTCCATTCAGGAAGCGGTATTGATGGTGCAGAAGCTGGTGGACGAGGAGAAGCGGCAGGCCGAGAAGGAATGTGAGATGCTCCTCTGGGAGGCCAAGAAGCAGGCCGAGAGGCTTCAGGACGAGGCCCAGGCCAGGGTGGCCAAAACCGAGGAAAGCATCGAGCAGCTGAAACTGTTTGAGCGGCAGTTATACTCCAAATTCAAGGGCTTCCTGGAGTTCCAGATGGAGCTTTTGGACGGATACTCAAAGGAAGACGCTTACAAGGCTCAGACCATGGCGAAACCTGAGTCCGTGCTGATTGCCGAGCCCAGCGAGGAGTTGTCCTCTCAGGCGACCACCTCTGTGGAAAAAAAAGTGCTGCTGAGCGATCCGCCCAAATTAAGGAGCAGGGATGAGGAGGAAGACCCGGATTCGGCTTCGCTGGAACAGGTGCTGCAAGCGGCGGAGCGGGTCGAGGCGGTCTTGAAATCCCTGGATTCCACATCAGGCCCTGGCCCCGGCGCTAAGAAGGAAGAGGGAGAAATCGTCCACGGCCCGTGGCGCAAATAGGCGCGCAAATCGGCGCGCATAACAGCAACGGTTCCTTGAGACATCGCGGCATCCGGCAAGCGCGCCGGATGCTTATTCATAGATACCCGCGAATCGCGGTTTAAGGAGAAAAAATGGGACAGGAAACGAAAAATCCGTATAACGAGACGCTGAATCTACCCAAAACCGATTTTCCCATGCGCGGCGACTTGCCGCGGAAAGAACCGGGGATCTTGAAAAAATGGGAAGAGATAGATATATATGGGCTGGTACGGAAGCACCGGGAGGGCAAGCCTAAGTTTATTCTGCACGACGGGCCTCCCTACGCGAACGGGGATATCCATCTGGGACACGCCTTAAACAAGATATTGAAGGATATCGTCATTAAATACCGGACTCAGCGGGGTTACGACGCGCCGTATGTGCCCGGATGGGATACTCACGGCCTGCCCATAGAGACGCGGGCCATTAAGGATCTGGGGCTGAACCGGCGGGCGGCGGATACGGTGGAGTTCCGGAATATGTGCCGGGATCACGCGCTGCGCTTTGTGGAAGCTCAGAAAGCGGGGTTTAAGCGGCTGGGCGTCCGGGGGGACTGGGAACATCCGTATTTGACGCTGGATCCCAGGTTTGAGGCGGCGCAGATCGGGGTCTTTGGGGCGATGGCCAAAAAAGGGTATATTTATAAAGGGCACAAGCCGGTTTACTGGTGTCCCCGCTGTGAGACCTCTCTGGCTGAGGCGGAAATCGAATATGAGGAGAAGCAATCCGCGTCTGTCTATGTGAAATTCCCGGTGGCGCAGGGCAAGGGGGTTTTGCCGGAGGGGGCGTTTGTGGTCATATGGACCACCACGCCCTGGACTTTGCCCGCCAATTTGGCCATAGCCGTTCATCCTGAGATGGATTACCGGCTCATCCGTGTGGGCGATGAGCGTTACTTGGCGGCGGAACCGCTGAAAGACGCTTTCCTGGCCGAGATTGGGGTTGAGGCGGAAGACGCGGAGGCGGAGCGCGTCATCCGGGGCTCCGACTTGGAAGGCGTTCTCTGCCGGCATCCTTTCCTGGACCGGGATTCCCTGGTCATACTGGGGGAGCATGTCACCATGGAGCAGGGGACAGGCTGTGTACACACGGCGCCCGGTCACGGCATGGACGACTTTGAGGCGGGGAAGAGATACGGCCTGGAGATCCTCTGCCCGGTGGACGATCAGGGCAAATTTACGCCGGAGGCGGGGGTCTTCGAGGGGGTATTTGTGGAAGACGCCAATGGAGGGATCATTGATTTGCTGCGGGAAAAGGGCATGCTGTTAAAAACGGCCCGGATATCCCACCAGTATCCCCATTGCTGGCGCTGCAAAAAACCGATCATCTACCGCGCCACGGAACAGTGGTTTGTGTCCATAGAGAATTACCGTTCGGAGATTCTGAGCGCTGTCGATGAGGCGCGCTGGATTCCGGCCTGGGGCAGGGACCGGATTTATAATATGATCGCGGACCGGGGGGACTGGTGTATTTCCCGGCAGAGGACCTGGGGCGTGCCGATTCCGATCTTTTACTGTGAGGACTGCGGACGGGAGATCATTCAGGATGAAACCGTCGCTCACATCCGGAAAATATTTGAAACTCACGGATCCAACGCCTGGTGGGCGATGGAAACCGAAGCGCTCCTGCCGGAGGGCTTCAGATGTCCCCATTGCGGGGGGGGCGCATTCAGGCGGGAGACCGATATCATGGATGTCTGGTTTGATTCAGGATCCAGTCATGAGGCGGTGCTGGCGGCGAATCCTCAATTATCCCGGCCCGCCGACCTGTACTTGGAGGGCAGCGATCAGCACAGGGGCTGGTTTAATTCCTCTTTATGCACTTCTGTGGCTGTTTCCGGCCACGGGCCTTATAAGAGTGTTTTGACTCACGGGTTCTTTGTGGATGAGGACGGGAGAAAGATGTCCAAATCTCTGGGCAATGTGGTGGATCCTCTGAAGGTTATGGATGAGCTGGGCGCCGATATCATCCGGTTATGGGTGGCTTCGGCGGATTACCGCAATGATATGGCTGTGTCGAGGAATATCTGGAAGCAGGTGACGGAGGTCTACCGCAAGATCCGGAATACCGTCCGGTTTTTGCTGGGGAATCTGTATGATTATGACGGCGCCCGGGACCGGGTTCCTTATGAGGCGCTTGAGGAAATAGACCGCTGGGCGCTGATGAAGCTGGGGCAGCTGATTGAGCGGACGACGCAGTCCTTTGAAACGTATGAGTTCCATTTGGCTTATCATGGGGTGCGCCAGTTCTGTGTGGTGGATATGAGCGCTGTCTATTTGGACATCATCAAGGACAGGCTGTACGCGGAGCGGGCGGATTCTCAGGCGCGGCGGAGCGCTCAGACGGTTCTGAGCGAGATATTGAGGGCTCTGACGGTGATGCTGGCGCCGGTGTTGTCGTTTACCTCTGAGGAGATATGGGGATATATCCCGGATTCCGGCAGTTTGCCGTCGGTGCAGCTGACCGATTGGCCGGAGGCCGCGGGGGAATGGGAGGATGAGCGGCTGTCGCCGCGCTGGGACTTGATCCTGTCGGTTCGGGAGGCGGCGCAGAAGGCGCTGGAGAGCGCGCGGCAGTCGAAGCAAATAGGCAATTCTCTGGACGCGGAAGTGGTCTTGGTGGATGTGTCGGGGACCGGGCGTTGGATGGCGGCGCTGGAACCTGACCGAAAGGAATGGCCTGCGATTTTTATCGTATCGGCGGTTACTTTGACGGAAGGGAAGCCGGGGGATGGTGTTCCTGGCGAGCTGGACGGGCTGGAGATTCTGGTGCGCAAGGCGCCCGGGGAGAAATGCGCCCGTTGCTGGATTTATTCGGAGGAGATCGACGAACAGGGGCTGTGCCCCCGGTGCGCGGGCGTAGTGAGTGACTAGAGATATCATTGTGGCCGGCGGGGGCGCGGCGGGGGTGCTGGCGGCGGGCAGAGCGGCGCAGATGGGCGCGCGGGTTTGGCTTATGGAGAAAAACCGGCTTCTGGGCTGTAAGCTGCGCATCACCGGCAAGGGGCGCTGTAATGTGACCAACGCGGGGGAGCTGGAGCAATTCATTGAGAATTATTCGGGCGCCGGACGCTTCTTATACAGTGCTTTCCACCGATTTTTTAACCTGGAGCTTTGCCGGCTGCTGGAGTCTTATTCCGTCCCGCTGAAAACGGAGCGGGGCGGGCGGGTGTTCCCGGCGTCGGACCGGGCGGCGGATGTGGCGGAGGCTTTGGAAAAATACGCGGTAACCCAGGGTGTGCAGGTGCTGACTTCCACTGAGGTCAGTGCTTTGAGTCTGTCCCCGGAGGGCGGGATCAACGGGGTGAGGGCCGGGGGCCGGTTTTGGCCGGCGGACGCGGTAGTCCTCGCCACGGGGGGCCTGTCTTATCCGGCCACGGGCTGTACGGGGGACGGGTACCGCTGGGCGGGGACGCTGGGGCATCATGTGACGGAGCTGCGTCCGGCGCTGGTCCCTCTGGAGATCCGGGAGCCGTGGCCCGGGGCGCTGAGCGGGCTGGCGCTGAAGAATGTGGAGGCCGGTCTCTGGGAGGGCGCCCGCTGTCTGAGGAGGGCCTTCGGGGAGATGCTGTTCGCGCGTTTCGGGGTGACGGGGCCGATTATCCTCTTGCTGAGCCGGGACGTTCCGGAGAAACCGGCCGGGGCTTTGACTCTAAAGCTGGATCTAAAGCCGGCGCTGAGTGAGGAAGTGCTGGACCGGCGGCTGCTGAGGGATTTGCTGAAATTTCAGCGCAGGCAGATGAAAAACGCCCTGCGCGAGCTTCTGCCCAAGGCGTTGATTCCTGTCGTACTCCGGCATTCGGGCATACCGGAGGATGTATTCGCGGATCAGTTGACGAAGGCTCAGAGGCAAGCGTTGGTTCATACATTGAAGGGGCTGCCCATGACGGTTTCCGGAACCCGGCCGGTCGCGGAGGCGGTTGTGACCCGCGGCGGCGTGAGTTTAAAGGAAGTGAATCCCCGGACCATGGCGTCGAGGATCACGCCGGGTTTGTACTTCGCGGGGGAGGTTCTGGATATCGACGGGAGGACGGGGGGCTACAACCTCCAGGCCGCCTTCTCCACAGGCTGGCTGGCGGGGGAATCCGCCGCCAGGGGGCCGGGATGACAGGGGGATAGACAAGCAGTCCCGGGCGGCAGGATGCCGCCCCTACGGAACCGTGAATGATACATTTGCAGGGGCGCGTTTATCCATTGATTTTGTTTCCGGCACGCAATCAGTGAATGACACATTTGTAGGGGCGGCATTCTGCCGCCCGTCTTTGGCAGACGCGGATTCCTGAATGACGGGTCATAGTTCGACCAGTCCTCTTTCCCGGTCCCATCTCCACAGGGATCTCTCCGGGGCGCCGCGGACGGATTCTGTGACCCACAGCAGGTCGGCGCCCGGTGTGAGTTCGGCTTTCTCTATCTGCTGCAGTTCGTGGAAAGACCGGGCAAAGAACAGGACGTACCGGCCGCTTTGGGGGCTGAGCAGGCAGAGGAGGCTTTCGCTTCCGGGAACGGTCACCGCGAAGGCGATCCACTCTTTTTGGCCGGCGGCGGGCGAGAATTTCAGCGCCAGGGTGTTCCAGGCGCCGGATTTGAGTTCTATGCCGAAATGGCGCGCCAGGGTATGGGCCAAATCTGTGGCCGCGTCTTGCCTCAAGTTGTCGCGCCCGGAAAAAAGCAGGTCTGCTTCCAGGGCGGAAAACCGGGGCAGAGGGGTGGTCAGTTTGAAAACCGGCGCGGCTTCGGGACGGTATGCCTGGAGCCAATGGGAGGCGGCCAGCATGGCGGCCAGAATGATACAGCAGCCGAAGGCGGATAAGGCGGATTTTTTGAACATATCGGCAGAAATCCCTCGCTCGAGTATATGTTTTGACTCATTTTATTCGGAACGGTGGGATTATAGAAGGGGGGGCGCCGGGCATGGAGCAGGTCGTCGTGACGGTCACGGGGATGGACAAAATCGGAATTATGGCGGCGGTTTCTACGGTTCTGGCGGAACGTCAGGTGAATATCCTAGATGTGAGTCAAACCATTTTGCGGGGGTTCTTCTCTATGGTCATGGTGGTGGATATTTCTATGGCCAATGTGGATCTGCGGACGCTGCAGACGCTGCTGGCGGATAAGGGGCGGGAGATCGGCATGCAGATCAACGCTCAGCATGAGGATGTGTTCCGCTTCATGCACCGGGTATGAGCTAGATACCCGTGAAGGAGGAAATATGTCCCTTACGGCTCCGCGTTTTGAATTTCTACGGCTCAATTTGCTGCAAAAGCCAAACTCGCTCCGCTCAAACAGTGGCTTTTGCGGACGCAAATTTCGCCTAGAAATTCTAAAACGCTCCGCCTAATCG
>JAISDM010000192.1 GCA_031264885.1 Peptococcaceae bacterium
CCAGAAAAGGATCATTGAACTGCGCCAAAAAATGCAGATCATCTTTCAGGATCCCTATTCTTCCCTCAACCCCAGACTCTGCGTCTCGGAACTCATCGCCGACCCGCTGAAAGTGTACAGGCTCTACAGCTCCGCCGACAGGAAGAAAAAGGTGTTTGAATTGATGGACATGGTGGGGCTTGCGAGACGTTTCGCCTACTCGTATCCTCACGAGCTTGACGGCGGCCGAAGGCAGAGAATCGGCGTCGCCAGGGCCTTATCGCTGTCTCCAAAGTTTATCGTCTGCGACGAGCCGGTTTCCGCGCTGGACGTGTCGATTCAGGCGCAGATATTGAATTTGCTCCAGGATTTGCAGGAGCAGCAGGGGCTGACTTATATCTTTGTTACCCATGACCTTTCCGTCGTCAAGCATATATCCACGGATATCCTTGTGATGTATACCGGCGTCATGGTGGAAAAGAGTCCGTCCAAGGAACTGTTCAAAAGACCCCTTCACCCTTACACCAAAGGGTTGTTATCCGCCATTCCTCTGCCGAGTATCGGACGTGAAAAGAAGCGGGTCGAACTCTTGGGCGAATTGTCTTCGCCGGTAGATCCGAAGGATGAGTGCCGGTTCCTTACCCGCTGCCGGTACGCTTCGGATATCTGCCGCAAGCAAGCCCCGGCTTATGAGGAAATTCTCCCCAATCATTTTGTGTCATGTCACAACGCGAGACAGATTAACGATATGTAATTCAACCGCGACTCAGACTTTGGAACCCGCGTCTATCAAGGACGGGCGGCAGAATGCCGCCCCTACAAAAGAAAGGAATGTCGGGACTGTCTGTCCGACGGGAAATGTATGACTACGCTGATGATTTTATTTCTGATTCTGGTTCTGGGATATCTTCTCGGAAGAATAACGGTTAAAGGACTCGGTTTGGGGAGTTCGGGCGTGTTGCTGGTATCGCTTGTATTCGGGCATTTTGGGTTTGAGGCGGCGCCGCTTGTACGCGACTTGGGGCTTGCGCTGTTTGTCACGGCGGTGGGTTTCATCGCGGGCCCTGTTTTCTTCCGGAATTTCAAAAAAGAAGCGATGAATTACATCATCTTAGGCGTCCTGATCATCGTTGTGGGCGCGGCGACCTGCGTCGCGGCGATGGTGTTGCTGCGCATTCCGACTCCGCTGGCCGTCGGGATCATGGCCGGGGCTCTCACGACCACGCCGGGGCTCGCGGCCGCGATTGAGGCTTCCGGCAGCGATATGGTTTCGGTCGGCTATGGCGTCGCGTATCCCTTTGGCGTGGTGGGGGTGGTACTCTTTGTACAGTTGATGCCCAAACTGCTTAAAATGGATATCCGCTCCGAGGCGCGTCAGATGGATCAGGCGTTGAATCAGGCCAAGTCTGAGAAAGGCAGTGGCAAAACCTTCATGGAACTGGACGATTATGGCTTCTGTGCCTTTGCTCTGGCTGTCGTTCTCGGTCTCTTGATCGGCAGGATTACCGTGCCGCTCCCGGGCGGGGCCAGCTTTAGCCTCAGCACTTCGGGGGGGCCGCTTTTGTCGGGACTCATTTTGGGGCATTTCGGACATTTGGGGCCCATATCTGTGACCGCGCCCGCGGCCACACTCAAACCCATGCGGGAATTCGGGCTCGTTCTGTTTCTCATGGGCGCCGGAACAAACGCGGGCAAGGGATTTATCGCGGTTTTGCAGGAATATGGCGTCCAGCTGTTTATCGTCGGAATTTTTATCACGCTGCTGCCGATGATCGTGGGGTACATTCTGGCGCGCGGGCCGATGCGTATGCCCATTCTCAATACGTTGGGCTCCATTTGCGGAGGCATGACCAGCACGCCCGCTTTGGGAACCCTGATTTCCGTGGCGCGCACCGACGCCGTCGCCGCTTCCTACGCGGCAACCTATCCCGTGGCGCTTATCTTTGTCGTGTTATTCTGCCAATTTATTGTGCTGTTCTTTTGATAGACGAGGAGGTTTGACAATGGGTGGAAAATTCCCGTCCGGAGTGGCGGCGGTCGGCGTCGGAGATATGGACTTCGGGACGCTTTATCAGAAAAGAGACCTTCCCGGCCCGAGGGATCCCTATGAGCTGGCGGCTGAGGCGTTCAAAAACGCTCTGGACGACGCCGGGCTCAAGAAAGAGGATATCGACGGCGTTCTGTGCGTCCGGGATATCAAAAAGTACGAATACTTCTGCTATAAAGTGGGCATCGAGAAGCCCCGGCTGGTCAACGGGCTGGAATCCTCCGGACGGCAGAGCGGGATCGCCCTGCAGTATGCCGCCATGGCGATTGCGGCCGGTATGGCTCATACCGTGGCGGTCGTCTATTCGAATAACGGACGCACGGCCGCGTTCAATTACGGCGGCGACGGCGACGGCGGGGATCCCTTCGGCATTTTGCACGGCATGACTTCCCCCGGCGCGCAGGTGGCGGCTATGTTCAACCGCTATTGTCATGAGTTTGGCGCCACAGAGCAAAGTCTCGCGAAGCTGGCCGTATCCAACCGCTACCACGCCTCGCTCCATTCCCACAGTGTCATGAAGAAGCTGTTTACCGAGGAGGAATATCTGCAAACCCGCTACATAACCGAGCCACTGCGCCTATTCGACTATTGTCTGATCAACGACGGCGCCGTCTGTATCATCCTGACGACGGTGGAGCGGGCGAAGGATCTGCGCAAGCCGGTGGTTGAGATGATTGCCACAAGCGCCTGCGGGGATATGGCCTCTTCTTACATGAAAGAGGATTTTTTCTACAAAGGGCTGCGCATGGTCTCGCAAGACCTGTGCGCCGCCGCCGGCGTGAAGGCCGGGGATATGGACTGCGTTCAGATTTATGATAATTTCACCGCGACCATGATGTTCACCATGGAGGGGATCGGCCTCTGCGACAGGGGCGGCGCCGGTGAGTATATCGACAAAGTAGGGATCACTCTGGGCAAAAGTCCGTGCCCGATCAATACCAGCAATCATACCTCGGAGACCTATATGCAGGGCTTCAACCATCAGGCCGAATGCATCCGGCAGCTGCGCGGAGAATGCGGCGAGCGTCAGATACCGGACAGCAAACTTGCGATGTACATCTGTTCGGCGCCCATTATCTCCGGACATATATTCGCGAAAAGGTAGGCTTAATTTTAGTAAAAGAAAGAAGGAATATCTCATGATGATTCAGCCCGAAGACAGAAGCGGCCCGCTGAACGGGTACAAGATACTGGACCTCACCAGGGCTTACGCGGGGCCTTACGCCACCATGATGCTGGCCGATCTGGGCGCGACCGTCATCAAGATCGAGCCGCCCGAGGGCGATCCCAACCGTCAGCTGGGGCCTTTCCTCAACGAGGAGGACAAAGATATGGGGCTGGGCGGCTTCAACGCGAGCATCAACCGCAATAAGAGAAGCATCGCCCTGAATCTCAAAAAGCCTGACGCGCAAAAAGTCGCGCAACAGCTGGCCGCGGAATGTGACGCGATGATCTTTAACTTCTCCACGCCTAAGATACTGGAAAAATACCATTTGGACTATGACACGATTCTTAAGATCAATCCCAAAATCGTATACGTGTCCATCAGCGGCTACGGGACAAACCGCATCGTTCCCTCCCTTTATGAAGGGAAGCCCACCATAGATATGATGATGCAGGCGGAAAGCGGCACCCTGAGCATTACCGGATCACCCGCGGGAGAGATGTACAAAGTCGGCCCCGGTATCGGCGACACCTATACCGGAACCGTGGCGATCGTGGCCATGCTGGCGGCTCTTTTAAAGGCAAAGGAGACGGGGAAGGGCCAGTTTGTCGATATCGCCATGCTCGACTCCATGATCATGCTGAGCGAGCGGGTGATCTATCAGTATTCGTATACCGGCGTGTCTCCGGGGCCCATCGGGAACCGCCATCCGCTGCAAGCCCCCTATAGCCTGTATAATACGAATGACGGCGCCATTGTGCTGGCCGCGTTCCCCGACCGGTACTGGGACAAGCTGGTGGATGCCCTGGGCATCGAGGTTTTGCGGACGGACGCCCGTTTTACGACAAGGGCGGCCCGACTGCGGAATCAGGACGCCCTGGATGAGATCATCACAAGCTGGACTTCCAAAAGAAGCAAGAAGGAAGCCATGGAAATACTGGATGGAATCGGGTGTCTGGCCTCTCCCGTCAATGTGGCGGGCGATCTCTTTGCCAACGAGCATGTCCAAAAAAGGGAAATGCTTGTAGAGGTGGAGGGACATCCCGGAACCGGTCAAAAAGTCCGGATCACCGGTACGCCTTTCAAGTTCTCGGATACCCCGGCCAAGATCTATCACCGGGCGCCTCTCAACGGAGAAGACAGCCGGAGCATACTCAGTCAGCTCGGCTACTCCCATGAAGAAATTGACCGGCTCATCAGCGAGGGCAGCGTAGTCCACAACCATGTGTAATCCCCGGTCACTGTGACTGACTGAGTTCCAGGCTTGTCCCGGATTCCGGGACAAGCCTGGAATGACAATAGAAATGCTAAGGACCTGTTTAACAAGTCCTAAAGAAACGAGGTGTAATCTATGCAAGAAGCGCAGCGCGAAAAAGCCGCCGATTGGCTGCCGGTGATCACGGAATTCGAGAAGCCTTTTTGGGACAGCCTGCAGAAAGACCAGGTTCTGATGATCCAGAAATGCGAAGACTGCGGCCATATTCAGTTCCCGCCGTCGCCGGTATGCGCCGACTGTCTGAGCGGGGCCGTTTCGTGGGTTCCCTGCTCCGGCAAGGCCAGATTATGGTCTAAGGTAATATTCCACAAACAATACCTTGAGCCCTATCCGGATACGCCCTACAGCGTCGTACTCGCCAAATTGGAGGAAGGCCCTATCGTCACAGGCCGCATAACAAACGAAAACGCGCAAAAGACGGCCTTTGACGGGCCGGTGAAGATCCAATATGTCAAAACAACCGACGGAACGGTCCTTGTGGAGTTTGTTCCGGCGGATTAAAAAAACCACGGCGGGGCGGCAGAATGCCGCCCCCTACAGATAACGAACGCCGACAGCCCGGTCGGTGGCCGTTATCGGGAACACATCTTCCGCCATACAAATGACGCAGCCCTCGCCGCGTTTCATATCGGGAATTTTGTCCAACTGTTTGAACGCGGTGATATCGTTCTTGTCACAGTGAATGTGTTTTTTGATTTCGATGGGATAAAGAACGCCGCTGCGTTTTATGAGCAAATCAATCTCATGGCCGTCTTTGTCACGGAAAAAACAGAGGTTCATATTGGGCGTCACGCCTTGTGTTCGGTAAACAAGGTCTTGAGTACGGTCGATTTTCCGACCTGCCTCGCGCCTGTTACGCACAGCGCGCCCTTTTCATTGATTGCGGATTTCAGCGCTTCTTCAATATGGCGTTTGATATACATGACAATCCCCTCCTCGGCTATATTAAAACCGCAGTTTTATTGTAGCCGGTTCCGAAGGGAAAATCAAGGGCGAATGCAAAGATGGGCCAGACTGTCCGAAAACGCGTCTACAAACGCGTCATTCGCGGTACCGCAGGGGCGGCATTCTGCCGCCCTGTTTGTTTTTATTGTGTTTTTTTAATCTTCAAGCTTATTCAAGCCCTGGCTCTCCATCCAGGCGTCCAGCTGATCCAGAAAACGCGTCTCGTCCAAATCGGTCCGGTCTCCCGGCTGGCTGCCTTCATAATGCATGACGTTCAGCCCGGCGTCCTTCAGGTACATCGCCTGTTCCTTCCGGGTCAGCGTGCAGCCTACGCCGGCGCGCCAGATTGCCAGAATGGCGCCGTCCGCCTGCATGATCTCCGCGAATTTCACGATGCGGTCCCGCTGCATGTATTCATCCGCTTTGAACGAATCCTGCTTCCGCGCGTCCGGGCCTTGCTTCACGCGAACGATGTCTTCTCTTGTAACCATCGGCGTACCTGGCGGATACAATCCTCTGTCCCGGTCTCCCAGGCTGCCGTCGGGCTTCCGCTCAATGTTGCCGCCCATGATGTGAGAATACTGAGATCCCAGGCAAACGGCCCCGTATTTCTCCATATAGCGGTAATATTTCAGGAAGTGCCAGGAAGGCGGATGGGCTTCGATCCAGCGGTAACGTTCGGTTCCCACGGCCGCGATCTGATTCTTCGCGCGCCATTCCACTTCGTCCCGGAAACTCTTCCACAGCGCCAGGGTCTCCTCCGGGTCCACCTTCGTCAGGCTGCCGATGGTATAGAAGGAATAAAGATCTTTTACCGAGATGGGGGACGGCTTATATGTCATAAAAATCGTTATATCCATCGCGTATTTCCGGATCATGTCGCTGGTGTTCATCAGCTGGATCATCTTTTCGTCATCCAGCTTCTGCCCGAAAATCCGCTCCATATCGTTCAGAATACGCAAATTGGCATATACTTTATGCTCCGTCAGCGCCACATCCCGTTCCTCGTCCCGCTCGCCGAAATAAGTGATGCGGTCCGCCATCCACTGGGGCACCGGCTCCAAGTCACGGCATTGCTGACCGCGTTTGCCGTGCTGATCACACTGACATGGCATGGGAACCACGAATTTACGATTCGGGAATGTGCCGTCCAAATCATATCCCAGGAACTGAGATCCCCACAGATTGTTCACATAGCCGCATAATTCCCTGCCCCAGCCGCGAATCTCGCTGGCCAGCCGGCATTTCCGCGCGAAGGGTGAACTTTTGTTCTGAATCATGGAGCCCGCCGGATTGTCCTCTACGACTGTCACAGCGGGAAACGCCTCATGCCAGCCGTCCGTATTGCCCTGACCGACGGTCTTCTCCGCGCTGCCTTGAGAAGCCTGCCATTTGGCTCTCAGCTCCTTCGCCTTCGCCCAGCATTCTAACGGCCTGGTTTCCCAAATCTGTTCTTTACTCATGGCTTATCCCTCCTAACGTTCTTCTTACCCTCTTGCCGGACCGGAAGAAAATATCCAAATATTCTTAATATAATAGTTATTATATGCCTATATGGATTCCGGGTCAAGCCCGGAATGACAAGATATGATAGTTTTCGGACGGGGGCGGGCGGCAAAATGCCGCCCCTACATATGTATCGTTGGCAAAATACCGCCCCCTACAGGTGCGTTATACACGGTACTGTGGCGGCGGCATTTTGCCGCTCAAATAAAGTGGCAAATATTGGCGTCGATTTATAAATGTTCATGGTTGAATTTTTTTCCGATTTATGATATTTTTTAACATGAGTCAACAGGATTCGACGCTCAGGCAATATTTGGAAATATTAAGACCGAAAGGAGGAATCTGGCTCAGGGTTTATTTGGGTCAGGCAATGATGACAGGATATTTGTCCAGCAAACGCCCCCGCTATGGGGTTCATACGGATATATCGGGATTTGTCGGGCTCGCCGTTAAAGGGCCTGTTGCCGGCGCGCCGCAGTTGATTCTCAGTTATCCGGATTTCCTTCGATTGTATGGGGGGGCCTTTGTCCATGGCGAGTCGCACCTCCTGTACGCGGTAAAGCAATTCTTTGCCAACGGGGGCTCTCAATGTTATGTGGCCAGGGTGGCGCCGGAGGACGCCGCGGCCGCTTCCGGCGCCTCGGACAACCTATTGAACGCCGCGGCGAAATATCCCGGCGCCTGGGGCAACGATATCCAGATTCACATCACCCCTTCCCACAAAATCAAGACCCAAATCCTGGACGCTCCGGCGGGGCGCCAGTATGTTGTGAAAAACAGCGACGGCATTCAGCCGGGTGATGTGATGGCGCTGATCCGGGAGGACGCTCCCCCCGTGTACAACAGGGTGGTCCAGGTTCGAAAGGGCCGCGCCGTGGAATTTGAGGACGCGTTTCCGCCTGACGCGGCGGACGACAAGCCGCTGCCCTCGAAAACGCTCTGTTCCGTCAACTTCAATATGAAGATTCAATGGGCGGATTTTACGGAAACATACGAATACCTTGATCTCAACGTCCGTTCCCCGAATTACGCGGAAAAAATCCTGTCCCAATCCCAGCTTGTCACTGTGAGTCCCTCCAAAGACGGCGGCAAAATCACGGCGCCGGTTACCATCTCTCTCAAAGGCGGATCCGACGGTTCCGCGGACACCCTGAACGCCGCCGCTTTCATCGGCCAGGACCACGGCCCGGGCAAACGCGCCGGCATTCAATCCTTCCTGGATAACCGCGAAGTTAGCCTGATTGCCGCGCCCGGCGTTACAGATCCCGAGGTTCACGCGGCGCTCATCGCCCATTGCGAGGCTATGAACAGCCGAATGGCCATTCTGGATCTGCCCGAAGAACTGACCGGCGTGGACGACGTGCTGGCATACCGGAATATGTTCAATTCCAGTTTCGCCGCCATTTATCATCCCTGGATCAAGGTCATGGACGCCGCCGGCAAACAGGAAATAACGGTTCCGCCCTCCGGATCCGCGGCGGGGATTTTTGCCCGGTCGGACGTGAAATACGGGGTTCAGAAGGCGCCCGCCAACGAAACCGTCGCCGGCTGCGTGGGGCTGTCTCATTCATACGGTTCCGGCGAACAGGAAGCCTTATGTTCCGCCGGCGTAAATCTGATCCGGAATTTTTCCGGACAGGGCATACGCGTTTGGGGCGCCCGAACCTGTTCCAATCATCCGAATTGGAAGTACATCCAAATATGCCGTTTGTTTATTTATCTCAGGGAATCCGTCAGACAGATGACCGATTGGGTCATATTCGAACCCAATACCGAGCTGCTTTGGCTCAAAGTCCAAAGAAGCATAGACGTATTTTTAACCGCGCTGTGGCGCGGCGGTGTTCTGTCAGGCGGCAGCCCGTCGGAGGCTTTTTTTGTTAAAGTCGGGAAAGACACCATGACTCAGGAAGACATCGCTCAAGGCCGTCTCGTCTGCTCCATAGGCGTGGCGCCGGTTAAGCCCTCCGAGTTCATAGTGTTCGAGCCGATCCAAAATACAGGAAACATGAACTATGCCTGATAAGGCGGAAAGGAGTCGGTATATTTATGTATGAAAGAATATATCCGTACAAAAATTTTAGGTATCAGTTAGAAATGGAGGGCATAAACGTCGGGGGCTTCAGTGAGGTCACAGGTTTCGACGCGGCTTACGACGTCATCGAGTATCGGGAAGGCAATATGCCCGCCACGCCCATGAAAATGCCCGGTTTGATTAAATACGGCAATGTCACTTTGAAAAAAGGGGTCACCAATTCCACGGAGCTGTTCCAATGGCTTAAATCCGGATTGGAAGGCGCCCCCACCCGGAAGACCGTCACGCTGACGCTGTTGGATGAGGCCGGCGCGCCTGCCGCCGCCTGGCGCATTATCGAAGCCTGGCCGGCGAAATATAACGCGCCTGATTTTAACGCCAGCGGATCCGAAGTGGCGGTGGAATCCCTGGAACTTGCCCATGAAGGCATGGATCGGGTTCAGTGGAATTAATTCTGTATGAATGTATAAAAAGGAGCGCGAAACATGGCCTTTGAAACTGAATTTCCATTTGAGTTGCCGAAAGGCTACATTGACGACGACGGCAATCTGCACCGCCGCGGAATCATGAGGCTTGCCACGGCCGCCGATGAAATTCTGCCCATGAAAGATCCCAGAGTTCAGCAAAACCCAAGCTATCTCAGTGTGATCCTGTTTTCCCGGGTCATCAAAAAACTCGGCGATCTCAAGACCGTCGACACCTATACCGTCGAAAAGCTGTTTACCAGCGATCTGGCTTATCTCCAGGATTTTTATCAAAGGATCAATCAGATGGACGTGCCTTCCTATACCACCGTCTGTCCTGAATGCGGGCATGAGTTTCAAACACCGGTAAATTTTTTGCTGACCGGGCAATAATTTCGTATCCTCTGGATCAATTGCACCAGGAAATCGCTTTTATTGCCTATTACCTTCATTGGAGCCATCAGGAAATCATGGAATTGGAGCACCGCCAGCGCCGGCGCTGGTGTGAGGAAATCTCAAAAATCAACGCTCAGCTGAGTCAGTCGCCGGAGAATATTTTCACTGCTCCCAATCATTTCGATCAAAATCTGCCATAACAAAGGAGCGATCACCGTGCCTGCCAATCTCCCGCCGCGTTATCCGGCTCAGACCCATAAGTTTTTGGTCATATTGGGTCCCGTATCTATGGGATTCTCGAAAGTCAGCGGTTTGTTCGGCGACGCGGCGCCGGAATACATTTACGAGGGGGGCCGCGAAGTTCCGCATCCATTGGCGCAGCCTTACCGCCGTCCCCAGACGCTCGTTTTCGAACACGGAACAGGGGCTTTGAATCTCCTGGAACAAACGCCCCTGGGGGAATTCCTGAAAATCCCGGGTCAGTGGGAACACGGCCCGGTGGCAGGCACCATCGTCATTCAAAGATTCCGCCGAAGAATCGGCTTCGACAGCATTATGCCGGTTCGCTGGGAAATTGGAGATTTGGACGCTTCCAGAGGAGATGTGCTGATCCATCGCCTGGAAGTCGTCCACAACGGTTTATATTATGTTTAATTCAAACGCCGCCGCCCCTATGAAATCTATCGGGGAAAATTTTCAGCCTTCGAAAAAACTGCTTGCTTTCTGCCTGTCTCTTTCCAATCAAAAAATCCGGCGGTTCTTGCTTCCGCCGCTGAGTTTGGTTTTTTTGGAAAAAGAGGAAAATCAGCGGTTTGTTCGCTCTGTCGTCCGTCACCATCAGCTGTATCGAAACACCATCATCAATGTGTACCCGGTTCTGCGGCTGACGGTTCCTTTTTCCGGCGTTCTCCCGGGGACTCTCTCCGGGGCCGGGGCAAATCCGGTTTCCCGGCTGCCGGCGCGGCCCGTCTCCGCCCAAACCGGGCCAGGCGTCCGCGCCGTCGGCGGCATTCGGTTCGACGGCGGCGGCGCTCAGTCCGGCGCGGTTCCATCCGGTCATGGAGGGATTCAGCGCTTCGCCGGGCTGCTCCGCGGCGGTCACGTTCAATCCGGCATGGCGCGCGGCGCCGTTCAGTCCGGCGACGCGCAATTTGGCGATACACAGTCCGGCGGCGTTCGCGGATTCCGCGCTCAAGCCGGCGGCGCGGCCTTTGACCGCAGACGTGTTCAGCCTGAGGCTGCCCGGATCGGCGGTGTTCCCGGCATTCCCGGCTTTCCCGGCATTCTCGCTCGAACCGGCGGCGGCGCGGCCTCTGACCACGGGCGTGTTCAGCTTGCGGTTGCCCGAGTCGGCGATATTCGCGGTATTCTCACTCAAACCGGTGATACCCGGGTTGACGCGGTCTTTGACGGGGTTGACGCCAGCGTTCGGCCTGGCGCCGCGTTCTTGGGTCATAGGGGGATCCGACGCTTCGCCGGCCGGTTCCGCGGCAACTACGTTCAATCCGGCATGGCGCGCGGCGCCATTCAGTCCGGCGGCGCGCAATCCGGCGATACACAGTCCGGCGGCGTTCGCGGATTCCGCGCTCAAGCCGGCGGCGCGGCCCTTGACCGCAGACGTGTTCAGCCTGAGGCTGCCCGGATCGGCGGCGTTCCCGGCTTTCCCGGCCTTCTCGCTCGAACCGGCGGCGGTGTATCCTTTGACCACGGACGTGTTCAGCCTGCGGTTGTCCGGATCGGCGATATTCGCGGCATTCTCGCTCAAACCGGAGGCGGCGCGGTCTTTGACGGGGTTGACGCCCGCGTTCAGCCTGGGGCCGCGTTCTTGGGTCATAGGGGGATCCAGCGCTTCGCCGGCCAACTCCGCTTCAGTCATGCTCAATCCGACGCCGCTTACGGCATCATTCAGTCCGGCGGCGCGCAATCCGGCGATACACAGTCCGGCGGCGTTCGCGGATTCCGCGCTCAAACCGGCGGCGCGGCCTTTGACCGCAGACGTGTTCAGCCTGAGGCTGCCCGGATCGGCGGTGTTCCCGGCCTTCCCGGCTTTCTCGCTCAAACCGGCGGCGGCGCGGTCTTTGACGGGGTTGACGCCCGCATTCGGCTTGGGGCCGCGTTCTTCGGTCATAGAGGGATCCAACGCTTCGCCGGCCGGCTCCGCGGCAATCATGTTCAATCTGGCGCCGCGCGCGGCATCATTCAGTCCGGCGACGCGCAATTTGGCGATACACAGTCCGGCGGCGTTCGCGGATTCCGCG
>JAISDM010000264.1 GCA_031264885.1 Peptococcaceae bacterium
GGGGGGCGCCACGGAGACGGCGGCGATGGCCAGGGGTGTGAGCGCCGCTTTCGGGTTTGCTTCGGCTTTGACTTTTGTGGGATTGATTGTGGCGTTCTTCAAGGTGGACCGGATCAAGACTAAGTCGTAATCCGGAATTCGGGCGGCAGAATGCCGCCCCTACGGTACCGGGAACGGTGTGCCTGTAGGGGCGGCATTCTGCCGCCCGTCCTTGGCGGACGCGAATTTCCAAATTTCGAATCGCAGATAATTCACGTCAATTAGTTGACAAATTCGACATGTCGATTATATAATCTGGTAAATGACGGAGAATTTTTGGGGCAAAGAGTCAAATAGCGCTTGGGAGGTTTTTGAACGGATGAAAAGTCAAGGGGTTCCGCCGAAGCAAGGATTGTACGATCCCAAATTTGAGCATGACGCCTGCGGCATCGGCATGGTGGTTCATATAGATGGAGTCAAATCCCACAAGCTGGTGGACGACGCCATTGAGGTGCTGAAGCGGCTGGCCCATCGGGGCGGCGTGGGAGACGAGCCGGAGACGGGCGACGGCGCGGGGATATTGGTGCAGATCCCTCATGAATTCATGAAGCGGGCGATGGCCAGCGAGGGGGTTCAGCTTCCCGGCGAAGGGGAATACGGTGTGGCGATGATGTTCGCGTCCCCTGATCCGATCCTCTGTCAAAAGACGGTGAACGATTTCTGCGCCATCGCGGAGCGGGAGGGCTTGCCGGTGCTGGGAACCCGGGTGGTTCCGATCTATCCGGACTGCGTGGGCAAGACGGCGGGGGAGGTTCGTCCGGGCATCCGGCAGGTGTTCATCGCGAAGCCGGCGGAATACTCCGAGGAGGAGTTTGAGCGCGCGCTCTACATCCTGTCGAAAGTGGCCCAGGCGGGCATCCGTTACAGAGACGACAGCCCGGACCTCTATTTTTATCTGGCCAGCATCTCCTGCAGAACCATCGTCTACAAAGGGATGCTTCTGCCGAGCCAGCTGTCCGCTTTTTATCTGGATCTGCGGGACGCGCGGATGACCTCGGCCATCGCCCTGGTACACTCGCGTTTTTCCACCAATACGTTCCCCAGCTGGGAGCGGGCCCATCCGGTGCATCATCTGATACATAACGGGGAGATCAACACCATCCGGGGCAACGTGAACTGGGTCCGCGCCCGTGAGGCCATGCTCAAATCGGGCAAATTCGGGGACAGGCTGAAGAAGGTGCTGCCGGTGATCAATGAGGACGGCAGCGATTCGGCGATGCTGGATGATTTCGTGAGCTTACTGTATTTCTCCGGTTACAGCATAGCGGAAGCCATGATGATGGCCATCCCTGAGCCATGGGAGAACGCTCAGTCGATGGATCCGGGGAAACGCGCTTTTTATGAATACAACAGCTGCCTGCTGGAACCCTGGGACGGCCCGGCCGCCATCGCTTTCACCGACGGGCGGGTGGCGGGCGCCACATTGGACAGGAACGGTCTGCGGCCTTCCCGGTATTATCTGACCCGGGACAATACACTGATTCTGGCCAGCGAGGTAGGCGTGCTGCCGGCGCCTCCGGAGGACATTGTGAAGAAAGACCGGCTGCGTCCCGGCCGTATGCTGTTGATCGACATTCAGGAGAAACGGATCATTGAGGACGAGGAGCTCAAATCCACGGCGGCGGCGGCCAAACCGTACCGTCAGTGGCTGGAGCGGAATCTGACCCAATTGGACGATTTGCCTGTTGGCGGCCCGGGCGAGACCTGGCGGGATCTCATAGAGAAGAAAAAACAGCGCAATTCCGAGGAACCTTATGAACAGGCGCTGCTAAAGGATTTTATCGGCCTGGAACTTTTGATGACCAATAAGGAAAACGACGATCCGGCCGGCGCGTCCCTGCTCCAGGAGCAGAAGATATTCGGCTATACCTGGGAGGACCTGAACCTGACCCTCAAGCAGATCGTTCAGACGGAAGACGATCCCATATCTTCCATGGGTACGGACACGCCCCTGGCCGTGCTTTCCAACCGGCCGCAGCTGCTGTATCATTACTTCAAACAGCTGTTCGCCCAGGTGACCAATCCGCCCATCGACGCCATCCGGGAACAGGTGGTCACCTCCACGGAGGTGCAGTTTGGGAGCGAGGGGAACCTGCTGGAGCCCAATGAGGAGAACTGCCGGATGATCCGCCACTGGACGCCGATTCTGCTGGAAGAGGAGCTGCGGAAGCTTCGGGGGATCGAGAAGGAAGGCTTTGCCTGCGTCACATTGCCCATTCTGTTTAACGCGCGGGAGAAGCGGGGCTTGCAGAAGGCGCTGGAGGATCTGTTTTTCGCCGCGGACATCGCCATGAACAGCGGCTACAATATTATTATCCTGTCGGACCGGGGCGTGGGCGAGTACAAAATCCCGATCCCCGCGCTGCTGGCCGTTTCAGGGCTGCACCACCATTTGGTCCGGAAGGGCACGCGCACCAAGATCAGCCTGGTCATTGAGACCGGCGAGGCCCGGGAGGCCCATCATCTGGCGCTGCTCACCGGTTACGGCGCCAATGCCGTCTGTCCTTACCTGGCCTACCATACCCTGGCCAAAATGACCGAGGACCGGATGCTTTCCCTGAGTCCGGAGAAGGCGGTGTATGTCTATCGCAAGGCCATGACCAAGACCATTGTCAAAATCATGTCCAAAATGGGCATATCCACCATCCGAAGCTATCACGGCGCTCAGATATTTGAGGCGCTGGGCGTGGGCGAAACGGTGATCGACGAATATTTCACAGGCACCACCTCCCGCATCGGAGGGGTGACCCTGAAGGAGATCGAGGAAGAGACGCGGAAACGCCACGCCGGCGCCTTTGACCCGGTGACCAGGGACGACCCCCTGGATCCGGGAGGGGATTACAAATGGCGCAAGAACGGCGAGTATCATCTGTACAATCCCGAGAATATCTTTTATCTCCAGCAATCCTGCCGGACAGGCAATTATGACATGTTCAAGCTTTTTTCGGAACGGGTCAATCTGAGAACCCGGGAGTTAAAAAATATCCGCGGGATGATGCGGATCGTCACTGCCGAGAAGCCCATCCCCATCGACCTGGTGGAGCCGGTGGAGGCCATTGTGAAGCGGTTTAAGACGGGGGCCATGTCTTACGGCTCCATCAGTCAGGAGGCCCACGAGTGTCTGGCCATCGCTATGAACCGGCTGGGGGGCAAGAGCAACACCGGCGAGGGCGGGGAGATCCCGGAGCGGTTCATCCCGGATCCGGACGGATCCAACCGGTGCAGCGCCATTAAGCAGGTGGCCTCCGGACGCTTCGGCGTGTCGGTTCACTACCTCAACAACGCTGTGGAGATACAGATCAAAATGGCGCAGGGGGCCAAACCCGGGGAGGGGGGGCACCTGCCCGGCAAGAAGGTCTATCCCTGGGTGGCGAAGGCGCGGTATTCCACGCCGGGTGTGGAGCTGATCTCACCGCCGCCCCATCATGACATCTATTCCATCGAGGATTTGGCTCAATTGATCCGGGATTTGAAAAACGCCAACCGGGACGCCCGGATCAGTGTGAAACTGGTTTCGGAGGCGGGCGTGGGTACGGTGGCGGTAGGCGTGGCCAAGGGGCTGGCGGATGTGATCGGGATCAGCGGCTATGACGGCGGCACCGGCGCCGCGCCCCGCACCAGCATCCGGCACGCGGGGCTGCCCTGGGAATTAGGGGTGGCGGAGGCCCATCAAAGCCTGCTTATGAACAATATGCGCAGCCGGGTGGTGCTGGAGACGGACGGCAAGCTGATGACCGGCAGGGACATTGTGGTGGCGGCGCTTCTGGGGGCGGAGGAATTCTCCATGGCCACCGCGCCCTTGATCGTGCTGGGCTGTGATATGATGCGGGTGTGCAACTTGGATACCTGCCCGGTGGGGATCGCCACGCAGAATCAGGAACTGCGCGGCAAATTCATCGGGAAGCCGGAATACATAGAGAACTTCATGCGCTTTCTGGCGCAGGAGGTGCGGGAGTGGATGGCGCGTATCGGCGTGCGTTACTTCAATGATTTGATCGGTCATGTGGAACTCCTGCGCCAGAGGGCGTCCGCCATCAACGATAAGGCGCTGACGGTGGATCTTTCTCAGCTGCTGTACCAGCCCAAGGCGGTGGACGACGCTCACTCCCGCTACCATACCCGGCGGCAGAATCACGCTCTGGATCAGACACTGGACGTGAACGCCCTGATCCCTTTCTGCCGGCCGGCCATCGAACACGCGGGGAACAAGGTCCGGTACCACTTGCCGATCAACAACACCAACCGCACCGTGGGGGCCATATTGTCCAGCGAGATCGTCCGCCGGCACGGGCCGGAAGGGCTGCCGGAGGGCAGCATTCAGATCCATTTTGAGGGATCGGCGGGCCAGTCCTTCGGGGCGTTTCTGATCAAGGGCGTGGAAATGCGGCTCCACGGGGACGCCAATGATTACATCGGCAAGGGGATGTCGGGGGGACGGATCATCGTGGCGCCGCCGGAAGGCGCGGGATTCGATCCGGGAGAGAACATCATCATCGGGAATGTGGCCCTCTACGGCGCGATTTCGGGGGAGTTCTACGTCCGCGGCGTGGCCGGCGAGCGGTTCGCCGTGCGCAACAGCGGCGTGACCGCTGTGGTGGAGGGCGTGGGCGAGCATGGCTGCGAGTACATGACCGGGGGCAAGGTGGCGATATTGGGCAAGACGGGCCGGAACTTCGCGGCGGGCATGTCGGGGGGCGTGGCCTATGTCTGGGATCCGGAGGGGAGCTTCCCCCAGAACTGCAATCAGGCGATGGTCACATTGGGCGCGCTCGAAAAAACGGATGAGAAGCAGCTGAAGGAGATGCTGGAGAAGCATTTGGAATATACCGGCAGCGACAAGGCGGCGAAGATTCTGAAGCGTTACGCGGAATCGGTCAAAACCTTTGTCAAGGTGATCCCCAATGATTACCAGAGCGTGCTGCGCGCGCTGGAGGAAGCCCGGAAGCAGAATATCGCCGCGGAGGAACAGCTGCTGTACGCCTTTAACCTGGTGGTCTCGGCGCCGGCGGCCGCGCTTGCCTCGGCGGCGCGCGCCTCCGCCGGCAAGGCGAAGGGCAGGTAGGGGCGGCATTCTGCCGCCCGGGACCGTCTGGAAACTATCATAATCTTGTCATTCTGGGCTTGTCCCAGAATCCAGGTTCCGTTGTTTATCATTTTTGGATTCCGGCATAAAGCCGGAATGACAAGACGCGACGCCGGAATGATGTATATACCGGAATGATGTACATATATGTAGGGGCGGCGGAACGCGGTCTCCCGCAGAACCACGGATGATGTATATGTAGGGGCGGCATTCTGCCGCCCGTCCTTGACAAACGCGAATCAATAAAACGAATCGCGGATCACTAAGTAAGGGTGTGTGCTTAATGGGA
>JAISDM010000297.1 GCA_031264885.1 Peptococcaceae bacterium
CCGGAATCCAGGTTCTCTCTTTTTGGATTCTGGGACAAGCCCAGAATGACAGGGGTGTGAACAGTAACAACAGAGTGACTACTCAGAGGTAGGGTACCCCCCCATCCCTCGCAAACCAACTTAAAAAACCACTCCAATTGGGAAAAAATACCTTGACAAATGTCGGATCATGTGCAACAATGCAGTCGTTAGGGGGAAAAGGAGGCTGATAGTGAAAAAATTGGAGATCATCACCCGCCCTGACAGCCTGGAGAAACTGAAAATCCTGTTGAATTCTTACGCGGTGGGAGGCATTACGGTCACCAGCGTCATGGGATGCGGTATTCAAAAAGGCGATATCACGGGCGAACTTCAAGGTTTGAAGATTCCCGGAATGAATCTTATTCCCAAGATTCAGGCGACGATTGTGGTGGAAGACAACGCGGCGGATGAAATTCTGAACGTTCTCCACGAACAGCTGTCAACCGGCAAGGTCGGCGACGGCAAAGTGTTTGTCAGCAGGGTGGACGACGCCATGCGCATTCGCACAGGCGAACGGGGCGTCAAAGCGATTTGAAAAACAAATAATCATGGATATATCCAGACGGACAAAGGCGTCCAACTCTTTTGGAGCGGCGCCGCGTCCGTCTTTTTTGTTTTTCAAAAATAAGGAGGCGGTCATCATCAATCGCAGGCCAATGGTTGAGCTTTCCCAGATTAACAAGTTTTACGGAGACAATCACGTCGTCAAGGATCTAAATCTGAGCGTGTATGAAGGCGAATTCTTATCCATACTCGGTTCTTCCGGATGCGGCAAGACCACAACATTGCGCATGATCGCGGGATTTGAGCGGCAGACGAACGGAGTCATCACCATTGAGGGCATGCGGATGGAAGACAAAGAGCCCTTCGAGCGCAATGTGAACACCGTATTTCAAAGTTACGCGCTGTTCCCCCATATGACGGTGTATGACAATGTCGCTTACGGTTTGAAGATCAAAAAAGTCAAGAAACGCGAGATTGCGGAACGGGTAGAGAACGCGCTTTTCATGGTCCGTCTCCAAGGTTATGAGAAACGGAACCCCGCGCAGCTTTCCGGCTGTCAGCGCCAGAGAGTCGCCATTGCCAGAGCCATCATCAACAATCCGAAAGTACTCCTCCTGGACGAGCCTCTGGGCGCGCTGGACATGAAGCTCCGCAAACAAATGCAGCTTGAGCTGAAAAATCTGCAAAAGAAATTGGGTATCACGTTTATCTATGTGACCCACGATCAGGAAGAAGCCATGACCATGAGCGACCGCATCGCCGTGATGAGTCTGGGCGTTCTTGAGCAAGTGGGCGCCCCGCCGGAGATATATGAACATCCGGAAACCAAATTCGTCGCCGACTTCATCGGTGAGACCAATCTCTTTGAAGCAGTCGCGGAACGCCGTTTGTCAGACGGCGTGACCCGCTTCACGGTGGAAACGGGAACCATTCTCGGCGGCGCGCCGGAAAATTTCACCGCGGGCGAAATGTTTTACATATCCGTGCGCCCCGAAAAAACCCTCTTTTCGCCGGAACCCCCGGAAGGATTCTCTCTGAGCGGCGCGGTGCTCGAAAACATCTACACCGGCGTCAGCATCCGAAGCATCATCCAGCTTTCGGGCGGCCAGCAAGTCAAGATCATTACCATGGCGGGACAGCCGGTTCCGGAAGCGGGCGGCGTTCAATATGTATACTGGCGGCCCGAAGACGCCGTGCTGATCAAATCGCCGTCCAGTCACATATTCGACGCCATCCACGGCGTGAATCTGAGCAAGTATACGGAGGGCGCGTCATGAACCGGTTCGCCAAAACAATCCCCCTGACGGTCATGGCGCCACCGGTCACGGCGCCGTCGGTTTGGACCAAATTTGTGCAATAGGAGGGCATCATGGATATTGGAAAAATGTACATCAACGGCGAATGGGTAACATCCGGGGATACGCGGGATGTCATATGTCCCGCCGACGGTTCCGTCGCCGGATGTGTCTGTGAAGGAACCGCCGCGGATGTGGACGCGGCGGTCAACGCGGCGGCGAAGGCGTTCCCGGCGTGGTCGGCGTTGCCCGTCACGGAACGCGCGGCCTGCTTGCTGCGAATCGCGGACAAGATCGAGGCGCTTGCCGGCGAATTTGCCCGAATCGACACACTGGACAACGGCAAGCCGCTCCGGGACAGCTTAGGCGACGCTTATGACTCCGCCGCGTGTTTCCGCTATTACGCGGGATTGATAGACAAGCCCTCGGGGGGAACCTACCTTGTTCCCGATCCCAATACTCAGGCGATGGTGATCCGGGAGCCCATCGGCGTCTGCGGCCTGATCGCGCCGTGGAACTATCCGCTGATGATGGCGGCGTGGAAAATCGCGCCCTGTATCGCGGCAGGGAACTGCGCGGTATTCAAGCCTTCATCGCTGACCCCCCTGAGTACGGTGCGGCTGTTCGAGCTTTTTGACGGGCTGGGCCTGCCGCCGGGAGTGGCGAATCTGGTAATGGGCGCCGGCGCCACAGTGGGCAGAGCCATCGCGGAGCATCCGGGCATCGACAAGGTCGTGTTTACGGGCGGAACCGACACAGGGCGCGAGATCATGCGCGCCGCCGCCGGGAACATGAAAGGCGTCGGGCTTGAGCTCGGCGGGAAGTCCCCCTGCATCGTGTTTGATGATTACGATCTGGAAACCGCTGTGGATTGGGCTTTGTTCGCGATATTCTGCAATCAGGGCGAGGTATGCTCGGCAGGCAGCCGGCTGATATTGCAGGATACGATATATGAACCCTTCCTGAAACGGCTTGCCGCCAGAGCCCAGGCAATCAAGGTCGCGCGGGGCGACGCGGAGGGCGCGGAAATGGGCCCCTTGGTCAGCGAAGCGCATATGAACACCGTATTGAATCATATCGAGACGGCCAAACGCGAAGGGGCCCGGCTGCTCTGCGGCGGTCACCGCCTGACAGAGGGCGAATTCGGCAAAGGCTATTTTGTGGCGCCGACAATCTTCGCGGACTGCTCGCCGGATATGGCCATTGTGCGGGAAGAGGTGTTCGGGCCCGTGCTGGCTGTGCAAAAATTCAGCGCCGTGGAGGAGGCGGTCGCCCTTGCCAACGGCACGGTGTATGGGCTTGCGGGCGGGGTGTTCAGCAACGATATTACCCGCGCGCTGCGCGTCGTTAAAGCGCTGCGGGCGGGCATTACCTGGGTCAACGCCTACCATCCCACATTCGCGCAAGCGCCTTGGGGCGGTTACAAGCAGAGCGGGATCGGGCGCGAACTCGGAACATTCGGTTTGGAGGAATACACCGAAATCAAGCAGATCAACATCAATCTGGCGCCCGGGCCGGCAGGCTGGTTCGCCGCGGGAAACGCGTCTTAGAACGGCTGTCTTAGAACGGCCCCCGTCAAAAGAAAGGAAGCGCAATTTTGAGTATACAACACACAAAAGAGATACTGAATAAGGTACTCGGTTATATTGAGGCGGATTCCCTCAGCGACGCCGACAAACAAACCATAGTGGCGGACAGCGTCGAACAGTACAACCGCTACGTTAACCCCGGCTGGCTGAAATACCGCAAGTCCGTTTCCACCAATGAGGCGTTTGTGGAATGGGAAGACAGCGGCAGTTATTTCACCGATGTTTACGGCGAGCGTTTCATCGACTGTCTCGGCGGCTTCGGGATCTACAACGCGGGGCACCGCAATCCGGAAATCATGAAATATGTCCGGGCGCAGCTTGAGCGCCAGGCGCTGCACAGCCAGGAGCTGTTAGACCCGCTCAGGGGGTACCTGGCCCACGCGATGGCGGAATTGACCCCGGGCGATTTAAGTTACTGCTTCTTTACCAACGGCGGCGCGGAAGCGGTGGAGATGGCGCTGAAGCTGTCGCGGATCGCCAGCGGCAAACGCTGGATCATCAGCTCCGTAGGCGGATTCCACGGCAAGAGCATGGGTGCCGTCAGCGCGGGCGGCAAAGCGACCTACCGGGAGCCGTACCTGCCCCTGATCCAGCAGGTGGCGCACACCATCTACGGCGACATTGACGATTTGACAAAAACGGTGGAGAAACTGCTCAAAACAGGCGAAAGCGTCGCCGCCGTCATACTGGAGCCGGTCCAGGGCGAAGCGGGCGTGATCGTACCGCCGCCTGGCTATCTGAAAGCGGTGCGCGCGCTTTGCGACACCTATGACATCATTTTGATTTTTGACGAGATACAGACCGGAATGGGCCGGACCGGCA
>JAISDM010000026.1 GCA_031264885.1 Peptococcaceae bacterium
GCGGCGGCCTCCTTATTGGCGAAACGGCTCCGCCCGCTTCTGCACAGGGCGAATATCGACGCGGGAGTGAACTGAGTCAAGGCCGGGCGGCATTCTGCCGCCCCTACAAATGTGGCATACACGGGTACCCGTAGGGGCGGCATTCTGCCGCCCGGGACCGTCCGAAAATTATTATATCTTGTCATTCTGGGCTTGTCCCAGAATCCAGGTTCCTTGGTTTATCATTTTTGGATTCCGGGACAAGCCCGGCAATATTTAGGGTGCGTTTTCGGACAGTCTGGCCCGAAACCTCGGATTCGCTCATGCCTGTTCAGGCGTGTTTCACTAAATCACGCCAAACTGCGATTCGCGGTTCTCTAAATTCAGGCTTGTAAAGAGAAACGCTTGTGTTAAAATCAAATACATGAAGAATACGATTCGCAAGCGGACATACGCGGCTGTCTACAGGCTGCTGGACAGGGTGTCGCCCATAGACGGCGACTGCGGGAAGCTGTGCGGCAGCGCCTGTTGCTGCGCCGGTGAGGAAGACGCGGCCGCGAAGGATCTCGACCTGGGTATCTACTTGCTGCCCGGAGAGGACAAGCTGTTCGCGAAGCGCGGCGGTTCGTTCGAGTGGAACGTGATCAGGGCCGAGGATGGGGATTTCCCCGATTCGTGGCGCGGGAAGGTCTATTTCATACGCTGCAAGACGCCGCCCCGGTGCGAAAGGCGTATGCGGCCTCTGCAATGCCGCTTCTTCCCGCTGGCGCCTCATCTGCTCGCGGACGGAGCCTTGAAACTGATTCTTTTCCCCATGGAACATCTGCCGTACACATGCCCCCTGATTTCAGAACGGTATCCTCTGTCCACGGATTTCATTCGCGCCTCATACACCGTCTGGCGGCGTCTGATCCGCGATCCTTTGATCCGCGATCTCGTGGCTTACGATTCCCGGGACAGGAACACGGACGAACTCGTATTCCTCGACCTGTAACTCATTCACTAATTCACTAATGTAGCAGAATTCATTTTGAATGACAATAGGGAGAAAAAATTTTTTTAAAAGCAAAAAAATACTTGACGCTGTTTTAACAGTGGAAAAGAAATTGGTTTGGTGAGACATATGGGTGAGAACATAAAAAAACTCGGATTTGGATTTATGCGGCTTCCGATGATCGGACATGAAGCAGACATCGAGCAGATCAAAGAAATGGTTGACGTTTTCATGGCCGGAGGGTTCAGCTATTTTGACTCGTCCTGGGCATATATGGACGGGAAATCGGAAGAAGCGATGAAAACGGCTGTTGTAGACCGCTATCCCCGTGAGTCGTTCCAGATTGCGACGAAATGTCCTGTTTTTGTGGTCAAGACGGCACAAGAAGCCCGCGATATGATTTGGACTTCTTTGAAACGCATCGGCGTGGACTATATCGACTACTATTTGCTTCATAATTTGGGCGGCGGCCGCACCAAAAGTTTTGATGATTTTGGAATGTGGGATTATGTGAAGGAACTCAAGGAGAAAGGCGTGGCGCGGCATATAGGTTTTTCTATACACGACACCGCCCAGGCGCTGGACAAGCTCCTGACTGAACATCCGGAAATGGAGTTCGTTCAATTTCAGCTGAATTATGACGATTGGGAAAACCCCGCTATTCAAGCGCGAAAATGCCATGAAACCGCTATGAGGCATCAAAAACCGATTGTCGTAATGGAACCGCTCAAAGGCGGCCTTTTGACAAATCCCCCGGACAGCGTGAGGGCGGTGTTTGAAAATGCCGCTCCCCATGTCTCGCTGGCGTCGTGGGGGCTCCGGTACGCGGCGTCGCAGGAGAATATTATGACTGTGCTGAGCGGGATGTCCACAATCGGACAGATGCGGGACAATGTTTCCTGCATGACAGACTTCCAGCCGCTTAACCGGGATGAACTGCTGGTCATAGAGAAAGCGCGGGAAGCGATCGGCAAAATCCGCAATATTCCCTGCACGGCTTGTCAATACTGCGTGGAGGGCTGTCCGCGGCATATCCCTATCCCTAAGATTTTCGGCGCGTATAACCGTAAATTGGTTTATGATGATTTACCGGCGGCCCGGCTTCAATACGCGGTTGAGGTACTGAGCGGCGGAAAGGCGTCGGACTGTGCCGCCTGCGGGAAATGCGAACAAGTCTGCCCTCAGCATATCGGCGTCGCTGAACACTTAAAGATGATCGGACAGGAACTGGACGCGCCGGCGTCAAACGTTGATTAAAAGGGGGGCATGAGCGAGCCCGGGGGTTCGGGCGGCAGAATGCCGCCCCTACGGATACCTGTGTAAGCTGCGTTTGTAGGGGCGGCATTCTGCCGCCCGTCTTTGAACAGACGCACCTTCCAAACTTCCAAACGGCGAATCGCAATTGGCTAAAAAAAAATCCTTGACAACGGGAATCAGGTTTCGTATAATAGTTGCATAGGTGTTCAACTGTTCACCGAATATTGAAGGGGGCGCGCCGAATGAAGGCCATCGCAAGCAAACTGGATAACTGCGACTGCAACGTAATTCATGAGGATATCGTGGCCGACGTGCGCGCAAAGATGCCGGACGACGAGACGCTTATGAATCTGGCGGATTTGTTCAAGGTGTTCAGCGACTCCACGCGTGTAAGGATCCTCTGCGCGCTGCAGTATTCCGAATTGTGCGTATGCGACATCGCTTTTTTGCTCGGCATGACTAAGTCGGCCATTTCGCACCAGCTCCGGTCGCTGCGGCAGACGCGGCTCGTGAAATACCGCAAAGATGGGAAATCCGTCTACTATTCCCTCGACGACGAGCATGTCGGCAATGTGTTTGAACAGGGTCTGCTGCATGTCTGCGAGTGACAGCTTTTTCGGCCTGTACAAATGGGGACTCGGGGACACACTCATCCCGTCATTCCGGGCTTGACCCGGAATCCGGAGAGGCGGCAGATGGCAGATGTGCGAATGGATTCCGGCATAAAGCCGGAATGACAGGAGACGGATGCGCCCGTTTGCACAGGAACGGACGCGCCAACTGCGAAGGAACAAATTTTTTTGCGCCATTGGTTGAACGGGTTGTCAATTGTTCAACATAACCGGCGGGAACGCCGGCGAATCATTTTAAACCGGTATCGCAAAAGCGGGTTGAATCCGCAAAGGAGGTATTCATATGGAAGCCATCATCAGAAAAGAATTTATCCTCGAAGGGCTGTGCTGCCCGAACTGCGCGAAGAAAATCGAGAAAGGCGCGGCCGCTCTTTCCGGCGTGACCGCCGCCGCGATTGATTTCGCGGGTCAAAGACTGACGCTGGAAATCGGCGAAGCTGAGGAAACAGACGGCATATTGGCGCGGATCGCTTCTATCGCGCGGGATACGGAACCGGACATCGTTGTGCGCGAGACAAAGGCCGAGGCTCCCGGAACAAGAAGCGTTTGGCTTCTCGGTCTGGACTGCGCGGACTGCGCCGCGAAGATCGAACGGGCCGTCGCGCGGATAGACGGCGTAAAGTCCGCCTCGGTGGATGTCATGGCACAAAGGCTGACGCTGACGGCGGAGGACAAATCCAAACTGCCCGCGCTTCTGCGCCGCGCGGCGCAAATCGCGGTTGAGACCGAGCCGGAAATTGTGATTTCTTATACGGAAAAACGCGCCGCGGCGGGGGACGGCGAAGGCCGCAGGCTGCTCCTGAAGCGCGTTTTTATGGGAACCGGCGTACTGCTCTTCGCCGTGGGACTCGTTTCCAATATCGCCTGGCAGGCCAAACTCGCCCTGTTTCTTGTGAGTTACCTGCTGATCGGCGGGGAGGTGCTTCTGCGCGCCGCGAAGAACATCACGCGCGGCCAGGTGTTTGACGAGAACTTCCTGATGGCTGTGGCGACAGTCGGCGCTTTCGCTATCGGCGAATACCCGGAGGGCGTGGCCGTCATGCTGTTTTATCAGGTGGGAGAAGCGTTCCAGCAATACGCCGTGGGGCGCAGCCGCAAATCCATCACCGCGCTCATGGACATACGCCCGGATTTCGCCAACCTCAAAGCGGACGGCGTGGTCAGGCGCATATCTCCGGAGGAGGTCGGCGCGGGCGACATCATCGTCGTCAAGCCCGGGGAGAAAGTCCCGCTGGACGGGGTTGTGACCGAGGGGCGTTCCGCGCTGGACACCTCCGCGCTGACAGGCGAATCCCTGCCCCGCGATGTGGAACCCGGAAGCGAGGTACTCTCCGGCTCAATTAACAAGAGCGGGCTCCTGACGGTTGAAGTGCGGAAAGAGTTTGGCGAATCCACGGTTTCCAAAATCCTTTACCTTGTGCAGAGCGCCAGCGGCGCGAAGGCTCCGGTGGAGAATTTTATCACCAAATTCGCCCGGTATTACACCCCTGCCGTTGTGTTTGCGGCTGTGGCGCTGGCCATCATCCCCCCCCTCGCCTTTGGCGCGGCCTTTACGGAATGGCTGAACCGGGCGCTGGTGTTCCTGGTGGTATCCTGCCCCTGCGCCCTGGTCATTTCCATTCCCCTGAGTTTTTTCGGCGGCATCGGCGGCGCCTCGCGCAGCGGGATTCTTGTGAAGGGAAGCAATTTCCTCGAAGCCTTGAATAAAGTGGATACCGTTGTGTTCGACAAAACCGGCACGCTGACAAAAGGCGTGTTCGCCGTGACGGAAGCCGTTCCCAAAAACGGGTTTGCCGGCGAGGCGCTTCTGGAACTCGCGGCTTACGCCGAAAGCAATTCAACCCACCCCATCGCTTTATCCGTTCAAAAAGCGTATGGGCGGCCCATTCTCGGCGAAAGGGTTACGGAATATGAGGAAACTGCGGGACAGGGCATCCGCGCCCGTGTAGACGGAGCGGAGGTTTTGGCCGGAAACGGCAAACTGCTGGACGCGGCGGGCGTCGCTTACGAAAATCATGACGCCGCGGGGACGGTTGTATATCTCGCGGTGGACGGCGTGTTCGCCGGATACATCGTCATCGCCGACGAGCCGAAGCCGGACAGCAAGAAGGCCGTCGCGGATTTGAAGAATCTCGGAGTCCGCCAGACCGTCATGCTGACGGGCGACGCCCGTGCCATAGGCGAAAAAATCGGGAACGAATTAGGGCTGGACGCCGTTTATGCCGAACTGCTGCCCCATCAGAAGGTCGAGAAGCTCGAAGAACTGGAACAAACGAAATCAGACAAAAGCAAGTTGATTTTTGTCGGCGACGGCATCAACGACGCGCCCGTACTGGCCCGGGCAGACGTAGGCGTCGCGATGGGGGGTCTCGGCTCGGACGCCGCGATCGAAGCCGCCGACGTGGTATTGATGACCGACGAGCCGTCCAAAATCGCCGACGCCATTCGCATCGCGAAAAAGACGCGGAGCATTGTCTGGCAGAATATCATTTTTGCCTTGGGCGTCAAGGCTGTGATTCTCGTACTCGGCGCCATGGGCATCGCGACCATGTGGGAGGCCGTATTCGGCGACGTGGGCGTCGCGCTGATCGCCGTGCTGAACGCGATGCGCGCCATGCGAACCGCGCCAGCGCCGCGGTGACGCGGCGCTGCACCCGCGATTCGCAATTTGGAAATTCGCGTCTATCAGGGACGGGCGGCAGAATGCCGCCCCTACAAATGCGTCTCCCGCGGTATTGCGGGCGGCGGCCATTATTCGCGGCGCCGTAGGGGCGGCATTCTGCCGCCCGGGGCCGTCCGAAAACTTTTCGGCTTGACAACATATACACCCATGGGTATAATATACCTATGGGTGTATATGTATATGAAAGAGGTGTGTGTCTTGGTTCACTTTTTCCAAAATGAACAAAAACGGACGCTGCTGTTTCTTTGCGTCTCTCTCGCCGCGCTTATCGGCAGTTTTTTTAACCTGGGGAATCTTCCTCTGAACGCGGCGTGGGCGGCGATCGTCCTTTGCGGGATACCGATCGTCAAAGACGCCGCCGTCGGATTGGTCACTAAATTCGATGTGAAGGCGGACGTTCTTGTGTCTGTCGCGCTGATCGCTTCCGTGATGATCGATGAAATATTCGCCGCGGGAGAAATCGCGTTCATCATGACCATCGGCGCCTATCTTGAGGAATACACCGTCGCCAAAGCGCGGGCAGGCATAGAGAAATTGGTCCGTCTTACGCCGACGGCCGCGAGGGTGGTCGCAAACGGCGAAGAAACCGTTGTGCCCGCCGATCAGGTGAAACCGGGAGATATCCTGCGGGTATTGGCGGGAGAAACCATCGCGGTGGACGGCCAAATCATCAAGGGGCAAACGTCCATCGATCAGTCGGTTATGACCGGGGAGTCTCTCCCGATTGATAAAGGCGCGGGCGACGAGGTATCCAGCGGTACGGTCAATCAATTCGGAACATTCGACATGGTTGCGCGCAAGGTCGGAGAAGACAGTTCCATCCAGCGCATGATACGGCTTGTGAAGTCGGCGGACGCCGGGAAGGCCAAAATCGTCGGCATCACCGACCGCTGGGCGGCATGGATCGTTTTGACCGCGCTTCTGGCGGCGGGAGCCACTTGGTTCGTCACAGGACAAATCATCCGCTCCGTCACGATCCTCGTGGTGTTTTGCCCGTGCGCGCTTGTATTGGCGACGCCGACGGCCATCATGGCAGGCATCGGCAACGCGGCGAAGTACGGCATTCTGATCCGCGAGGGAGACGCGCTGGAACGGCTGGCGCGAGTGAAGCGAATCGCTTTTGACAAGACAGGCACGCTGACCGCTGGCCGCCCGACAGTCGTCGGGGTGGACAGCTGCCGCGGCGACATCAGCGCGGATCGCCTGCTTCAAATCGCGGCAAGCGCGGAACTCCGCTCCGAGCATCCCCTGGGCAAAGCGGTGGTCTCGTATTTTAAGGAACAAACAGGCGCGGCGCCCAAAGAGCCGGAAAACTTCCAAATGCTGGCCGGGCGCGGTGTTTTTGCCGAAATCGAAAACACGCGGGTCTATGCCGGCAACGAAGCGCTGCTGGCACAGCAGGAGATTACAATCCCTGAATCGATCCGGCGAAAAGCGGATGAAGAAAGAAACGACGGCTGCACCGTTATTTACTTGGCCGCGGAACAGGACGCCATCGGTCTGATCGCGCTGTCGGACACCCTGCGCCCGGACGCGGCGGACACGGTCAAGTCCATCCACGCGGCAGGGGTGAAGACCGTATTGCTCACAGGGGACGCCCCGGAGGCGGCAAACCATATGGCGCGGATCGCCGGAATCGAGGATGTGAGAAGCGGATGCCTCCCCAAAGACAAAATGGCGGCGATCCTGGATTATCATAATCACAACGAACTAATTTGCATGGTCGGCGACGGGATCAACGACGCGCCGGCGCTGAAGACCGCCGAAGTAGGCGTCGCGATGGGCGGCGTCGGGAGCGATATCGCCATAGACGCCGCGGACATCGCTTTGGTCGGCGATAATATCCGGGACATCCCGCATTTGCTCAGGCTTGCGCAGAGAACCATGCGCACCATCAACGTCAACATTGCCAGCTCGATGGCTCTGAATTTTATCGCGATCCTTCTGGCCATGACAGGTATCCTCAGTCCCGTTCCAGGCGCGCTGGTACATAATGTGGGGTCTGTCGCCGTTATCATCAATTCGTCGCTGCTTCTAAATTGGAAATAATCGGTGACCGTACCACAATAAAAATATAATTTACATCTTTCGTGGTTAGTTACTGTTCATACCCCTGTCATTCTGGGCTTGTCCCAGAATCCAAAAAAGAGGGAACCTGGACTCCGGGACAAGCCCGGAATGACAAAATATGATCGTTTCTGGACGGTCCCGGGCGGCAGGATGCCGCCCCTACGGTATAGGTATCCCCTGTGAACAGTAACTGTGGTTAAAAAAATGGGGCGAAAAAATATCTTGACAAAGTGATTCCCACCTGTTAACATACTTAATATATATGATATATATATTAAAAATAATTGAACGATCTGCTTGACCAGAAATACCGGAGGGCGGGTTCGTGAAGACCGGCGGAAGCGCGGTTCTTCATGGACTCGCCTTTTTTAGCATATATCCGCGAGGCGGCGCAGGATTTCATCATATTCAGCAGGAGACCTCTGTTTCTATGGGCGACGAAATAAATATTCCGCGCAATGACCGGCGGCGTTTTGCAGCTGCGCAGAAGTGTATTGAACGTTCATCCGCCGCGTGCGCGAGGTTAGAACAAATAATTTGAAGGAGGCTAAAATATGCACAAAGTGGCGGCGGCAACGCAGGACGGGCTGCTCATTCTGGAGCATTTCGGTCATGCGGAACGATTTTTTCTTTACGAAGTATTCGAAGATGGCAGCTTCTGGTTCGAAAAAGAGATCCGGATACCTCCCTTCTCCCCGGAAGAAGAAAGAACCCCCCACGGCAGGGTGAAAACGATCGCCGGTCTTCTCGCGGGGGTAAACGGGGTTTTTGCTCAAAAAATCGGGCCAAAGGCAGCGAAGCTCCTGGCGGATCACGGAATCCACGCTTACGCGATTGGAGGAAACATCCAGGAGGCACTCCGGATGTACGGAAAACGAATCCCCTTTATTGAACGGCTTTCAAAGGGATCAGGCTGAAGCTGCGCCGACTGCGCAAACAGGCGATGTTTCGAATAAAAAGTTTGGTAGCATCTGGGTTCAGCTCACTGTCTATAGATACGGGAAAGGTGGTTTACTATAATGAGTCTGGCAAATAAAACGGTGGATATCCGAGAAAATCGGCTGCACACGATCCTCCATTACAATGGAGACGCTCAGGATCTGAATGAAAGAGGAAAAAAAGGGGAACTGCAAATCGGCAATTCCGGCTACGAGCAATGCGGAAATTGCCAGGAAGGCTGTGCTGTGGGGCAGGTGTACGGTATTTTGGACGCCGCGTTGATCGAACACGCTCCCCTCGGCTGCTACGCCACCATTTCCGCCAGCTGTGTTTCCGGAAAAAGTACGGCGAAAGCTCGGGGGAAGGGTGTGTTCCACAATAAAGCGATATGCACGAATATTTCGGAAAGAGAGACAATCTACGGCGGAACGGAGATATTGCGGGAAGCAATTCTGGAAGCGAAGAAACGTTACGATCCCCGGGTGATTTTCGTTACGACCGCCTGTGTTTCCGGCATTGTTGGAGACGATGTGGAGGGAACCGCCAGAGATACTCAGGATGAAATCGGCGTCCCGGTGATCTCTATTTCCTGCGAGGGATTTAAATCTCGAATCTGGTCATCCGGCTTCGACATAGCCTTCAACGAGATTTTGCGTATTGTAAGAGAGCCGCGAAAGAAGCAAGATGACTTGGTAAACATCTTCAACTTCGTGGGATCGGATACTTTTACTCCCCTCCTTTCCATGCTGAATCTACGGGTGAATTATTTGCCGTCCCAAACGACGGTGGAAGAGCTTTCTCAAATTTCGGAAGCGGCTTGTACGGCCACTATTTGTGAAACCCTGGCTACCTACATAGGAGATGAACTGGAAAGACGCTATAAGGTTCCTCAGGTCAAAGCGGCCGCTCCTTACTGTCTGGGATGGACCGACCGGTGGATGCGGGAAGTGGCAAAGCTGACTCATCGAGAATCACTCGCGGAACAGGTAATTCAAAAAGAAAACGAACGGATCCGTCCGGAACTGGAAGTACTCCGAAAGGAATTAGGGAACCAGCGGGTGTATGTTTTTGCCGGGGACGCTTACGCCCACAACATGGCAAACATCGCCTCTGATTTAGGGATGGAAGTCGTTGGAATGACCACCTACCATCATGACCAGTATGCGGATACCCGGGAGATCAACACCTTGAATTTCATGGTGGAATCTGTCGGAAACGTCCCGAATTATACGGTGTGTAACAAACAGCCCTATCAGGTGTTGAAATTTCTGAAAGCGCTGAAACCGGATATCCTCATTGTCCGGCATCAAGCTTTGGCGGTTTACGGATATAAGCTTGGAATTCCCACGATCTTTGAAGCGGATTCCAACAAATGCGTGGGATACGATGGGATCATTGAACTGGGCAGACGAATCAAAAGAGTATTTCAGACTCGAAAACTCATTCAAAACATTTCGGAAAACGCCGAATTGCCTTATACGGATTGGTGGATGGACGAAGGCACCGACCCGTTCTACTTTGAAGGAGAACACCAATGAGCGGAATCATTTCACAACCCCGTTTTACCTGTGCCTTGGGAGCGCAGCAAACGGTGCTGGCCATTCCTAAGGCGATCCCCATTATTCACGCGGGACCGGGCTGCTCCATGAAAATCTTCGATTACGCGGCCACCGGCGCCGGCAGACAAGGAGAGGGATACGCCGGAGGCAATCATGTTTCATGTACGAACGCCAGCGAAACGGATGTGGTGTTCGGCGGGGAGGAGAAGCTGCGTTCTGTCATTGAGGGAGCGATAAAGATTCTGAAAGGGGATCTGTTCGTAGTTCTTTCCGGCTGTACTGCCGGGATTATTGGGGACGATGTGGAAAAAGTGGCGAAGGTGTTCGCTCGGGACGGCCGCCCCTTGGTAGGGGTGGAAACCTCCGGTTTTAAAGGGAACAACTATTTCGGACATGAAGCTGTCGTTGTCGGAATCATTGATCAGTTCGTGGGAGAAGCGAGACCTCCAAAGAAAAAGGGAACGGTGAATGTTTTTTCTGTGGTTCCTTATCAAGATCCTTACTGGCGGGGGGATTTGGAGCAGATCAAAAGCCTGTTGGAAAAAATCGGCCTACGTGTGAATATCCTGTTTGGCGCAGGTTCAAAAGGGACGGAAGAATGGAAAAATATCCCGAAAGCGGAATTCAATATCCTTCTTTCACCTTGGGTCGGCTTGTCCATCGTAACCCACTTGGAAGAAAAATATGGCGCTCCTTTTTTCCATTACCCAGTGTTGCCTGTTGGGGCAAAAGAAACAAGCGCATTTCTGAGGGCGGTAGGGGAATATGCTCAGCTTTCAAAAGAAACGGTGGAGAGGATTATTGCGGAAGAGGAAAGGCGTTATTACGATTATTTCGTTTCCATTGGAGATTTTATCGCTCTGTACCAAAACAATCTACCTTACGAACTCTACACCTCCGCCGACAGTCTCTACGCGATTGGGATTACGAAATACCTGGAAAATGAAGTAGGCTACATCCCGAAAGGGATATACATCACGGACGACCCGAACCCGGCAAACCTTGAGCAAGTGAAAGAAATCGCGGCGAAAAACATACCGGAATACCAAAATTCTCTTCTGTTTGAAGCCGATGGAGAAATTATCGCTCAGGATATCAAAGAAAAACTGGGCACTTCAACGCGAGCTCTGTTGATCGGCAGTGATTGGGAGAGAGAGATCGCCCGGGAAACAGGGAATTTGTTCCAATATCTAAGCAACCCCATCAATCAGAAGCTGATAATCCGCCAAACATTTGTCGGTTATCAAGGCGGACTGAATTTGCTGGAGGAGATTTATGGAGCCCTTTTCGCGGGCGAAGAGGTCAGCGCGGCCACTTACGTGGAGGCAATCAGCGGTGGGCTGTAGTAACGGCGAAGTTTCTGGCGGATCAAGAAATCCACCCATACTTATGCGAATGGAGAACTGTAAAAAGAAAGGGGAAAGGAGCAATACCTATGTCTGAATTCATCGAACGCGCGAAGTTCGCGTGCGCGTTGGGGGGCGCGATCAGTACGCTGACGGCGCTGCCGAAAGTAGTGCCGATTGTCCACGCCGCAGGCGGCTGCGCAGGCTATCTCTCCAACACATACAGCATGGCCGCCGGTTATAAAGGATCGGGATTTTGCGGAGGCTCGATGCTGCCCACGAGCAATATCGCGGAGCAGAATATCGTCTTCGGCGGAGAAGATCGACTTGCGGAGCAAATTGAACACACAATTTTCGCGCTTGACGGAGATCTCTACGTCGTCATCACCGGCTGCCAGGTGGAGATCATTGGAGACGACAGCATCAGCGTCGCCAGACGGTACCGGGATAGGAACGTCATCGGGGCCAGCACACCAGGTTTCTTGGGCAACGCGCTGCGCGGCTACGACTCCGTTCTCAGTTCCATCGTCGAGGACGTCGTCGAACCGGCAGGGACACGCGATCCACTGACGGTGAATATTTTCGGCGCGGTACCAGGACAGGATGTGTTTTACCGGGGCAATCTCGACGAAATAAAACGTCTGCTCGGACTCATCGGCATACGCGCGAATACATTTTTCGCCACAGGAGAGAACGTCGCCAGCATCAAAAGTTATGGCGCGGCGGCGCTGAATCTGGTGCTTTCTCCAGCGGCGGGAATCGCTCCGGCGGAACGGTTTCAGGAAGTACACGGCACGCCGTGGCTTCAGACAGAATTACCTATAGGGCCCTCGGGTTCGGCGGTTTTTTTGCGGCAAGCCGGCGAGGCGCTGGGCGTAGACCGCATCACTGTGGAAAAAGCCATCCGCGCGGAAGACGCGGCTTATTATTCCTTCTTCGAGCGCATTGTGGATATCTATTCCGACCTCGACCTCCAGCGATATGCCATTGTCGTTGCCGACAGTTACTACGCGCATCCTCTCACTCGCTTCTTAGCGAACGATCTCGGATGGATCCCATATCTCACCGCGATCAACGATATAGAGGAAGCCGACGCGCAGGCAGCGTATACGGAGCGGTTTCGGGATATTTCTTCTGAGACAAAGCCGCTGATCGTTTACGAGCGGAACGCGGGCAGGTTATTGGAAATCGTGCGTAACAGCCGGCCCCGCAATGACAACCGCAAGTACTATGACGCGCTGGAGCCCGCTTATGTTGTGGGCAGTGTTATTGAACGAGGGCTCGCCGAGAAGCTTGGCGCCGGGTTTTTGAGCGTGGCGTTTCCTGTCTCGAACCGTGTGGTGCTGAACAGGGGATACGCCGGCTGGACAGGCGGTCTCGCCCTTGTTGAAGACTTGTTGACGGGTATTGTCGCTTCGCGGTAACGCGACAGCGCGATAGAGAAAGGGGGTAAAAATGTCTAAATACTCTGATGGGCTCACTTACGGTTTCACCGAATCGACCGCTCCTCCCGTGCGCGAGACGCGCATCGGCGTTTGCTCCGCATACTGCGGAAGCTGCGGAGATTTGATCGACGACCTTGTCTCAGGCTGCGCTCAGCTCCAAGCGCGCAAATTCGCTCAAAGCGGCGGATGTCAGCTGACGCTCGCCCTTGGCATCGTCAGCAGCCTGACAAATGTGGTAGTCATCATCCATTCGCCGCTCGGCTGCGGCTCCGCTTTTCTGGGGACGGGCGGGATGCGAAAAACCATGCGTATGTCAAAGGGCAAGCGCGATGAGGATTTTGTCTGGATTCACACGAATATGGACGAAACGGATGTGGTACAGGGAGGCATCGAAAAACTTCGCGGCGCCCTCCTCTATGCTGAGAAAGAGTATCACCCGGAAGCCATTATCATCGGAAACGGCTGCGTACCGGGGATTATCGGAGACGACATCGACAGTCTCGCCTTGGAACTGCAGGGTTCCCTGTCCGCAAAGATCGTTCCGGTTCACTGTGAGGGATTCAAAAGCCGCTATGTCGCCTCCGGCTACGATGCCGCCTACCACGGCGTACTCCGTCATCTGGTGGAACCCGTTCAATATAATGAGCGTGTTCTGCCGGACGAAGGCCGCGACGCTATGGAACGTTACCGGATATCACAAACCGTGAATATTTTCAACGTAGGGTCAAATTCCAACAGCGACGAGGTGGAACTCAGCCGGCTTGTCTCCGCCTTGGGATTATATCCGCGCGTATTGCCGCTGCACGCGTCCATGGAAGATCTGGCGCATATAGGCGACGCGGCGCTGAACGTCAGTATATGCGCCACACATGACGATTATTTGCTTGGCCACCTGAAGGAGCGGTTTGGCACGGATTACCTCATTGACACGCTGCCCATCGGTGTCACCAGCACAAACCGCTGGATTCGCTTGATCGCTGAGTTTTTCCATCTTGAGAATGAAGCTGAGCGGCTCATCGGCTTCGAAACCAGGGAATTGGAAGCCGCGCTCGCGCCTTTCAGAGAGAAGCTCGCCGGCAAGCGTTGCTACGTAGGCGGCGGGGAATTGCGCATTATCACTACGGCAGAGTTCTTTGCCACATCTCTCGGCATGGATCTTGTGGGCGTCAAGGCCCATAACATTGACCGCTTTGTAGAAGAACTCCTGGAGAATCTGCATCCCACGGATCTGAACGTCACTGTTGGAGCGGGACAGCCGGCAGAGGAACTGAACGTACTCAATCAACTGAAGCCCGATCTCTATATAGGGCACTCCGGCGCAAACGGCTGGGCTTCACGCTTCGGCGTACCGAACCTGCCTCTTTTTGGACAGTCATTGAACTATATGGGTTACTCCGGCGCCTATGAACTTGCGCGCCGCGCCGCTAAGGTTTTGAAAAACACCAATTTTGTCAAGAATGTATCACGGAACGTAGGCATTCCGCTTTCTCGCGTCTGGTTTGAGCAGGACAACCGCGAGAACATCAAAGAGACGGAAAAAGCCGGGTAGGGGGATAGGCATATGTCAAAGGTTGTCAATAACTTGGTCGATCTTATAGGCGATACCCCGGTGCTGCGCCCCAAAGCCTTTCTGAAACTGGCGGGCATCGAAAACGCCGATTTGCTCTTTAAGCTGGAATACTTTAACCCGTTGGGCAGTGTCAAAGACCGCATAGCTTACGCAATGGTGAAAAATGCCGAAGATCGCGGGGAATTGAGGCAGGACAGCGTCATCATTGAACCTTCCAGCGGCAATACAGGCGTTGGACTTGCTTTTGTCGCGGCGGCGCGGGGGTATAGGATAGTCGTGGTCATGCCGGATACCATGAGTCAAGAGCGGCGCGGCCTGGTCGCGGCGCTGGGGGCGGAACTTGTGCTTACGCCCGGCGCGCAGGGAATGAAGGGCGCCATTCGCAAGGCGGAGGAACTGCAAGTCCAGATTCCAGCCGGTATCATCCTGCAGCAGTTCAATAACCCTGCCAACCCGCGCATACATAACACCACTACAGGTCCTGAGATATGGGAGGCCACCGAAGGTAAAATTGACATCTTCGTCAGCGGAGTTGGAACGGGCGGCACCATAAGCGGCGCCGGGGCTTTTCTTAAAGAACGGAAACCGTCTGTGCGGCTGGTAGCCGTCGAGCCGTCCGCTTCCCCCGTACTCTCGGGCGGCAATCCGTCTCCGCACAAGATTCAAGGCATCGGAGCGGGTTTCGTTCCCGCGGTGATGAATTTAAGGCTGGTGGATGAGATTTATAAGGTGCAGGATGAGGAAGCTTCCGATACCACCCGTGTATTGGTGCGTACAGAAGGACTGCTCGTGGGCATATCTTCGGGAGCGGTCGCTTTCGCGGCGGCGCGTCTCGCCAAACGTCCGGAGAATGCAGAAAAGACGATCCTCGCTATTCTTCCCGATACTGGCGAGCGATACCTTTCCACCGCCCTCTTCGATCATCCGAACGACGAAAAAAGCCGATACTGGGGATAATCCATGGATATGAGGAGGGAACAAATTATGTCTATTGACGCCGTAAAACTCGCGCAGGAAAACGAGGTGCTTACCATTGAACAGCGCCGCCATATTCACCGCCATCCGGAACTCTCCGGTCAGGAATTTGAAACGCTGAAGTACATCAGAAGCAGACTTGACACATATGGCGTTTCCTATGTCGAGGTGGAAGACGGGGGTATCCTCGGCTTCCTCGGAGACGAGAACAAGGGCCGCACGCTTATATTGCGCGCCGACATCGACGCCTTGCCGATTGTGGAGAATCCCCGCAATCTGAAGCGTGAAAGAACTGTCATCTCCGAGAATCCAGGCATACAGCACGCCTGCGGGCATGACGCGCATGCCGCGATGCTGCTCACGGCGGCAAAAATTCTCAGGGAGAATGAAAGCAAGCTGCGCGGACGCGTCATCCTGTTTTTCGAGCGGGGCGAAGAGGGAACCGGCAACATTCGTCAGCTCCTCAAGTACATTGAGGAGAAAGAAATCCACATCGACGCGGCGCACGGGATTCATGTAGACGCTCTCACTCCCGCCGGGAAGTTCATCGCCTTGGGCGGGCCGAACCACGCCGGAGCCTGTGCCTTTCACGTCACCCTCATCGGCGAGGGCGGTCACGGCTCGCGCCCGGATCTGTCCGCTAACCCCATCGACGCCTTTGCCGGTGTCTACAACGCGTTGAACAGCATCCGTCTGAAATATATTTCCCCCTTCGAGCAACTGACATTCTCTGTGGGACAGATCAGCAGCGGTACGCGCGCCAACGTGATTCCCGGCAAGTTGGAATTTTCGGGTACGCTCCGCTTCTATAACCAGGTCGTCGCTAAGCGCTTTGTGGAGGAGTTTCGAAACATCCTGGAACATGAGACCGCGGCCTGCCATTGCACCTATGAAACCGAGGGCTTCTCCCTCGGCTTGCCCCTCATCAATAACGACAAAATCACGGAACTGATACAGGGCGCTGTCGGCCGCATCTTCAGCGCGAACCGCCTGATTATGGACGCGAATCCGTCTATGGGCTCGGAGAGTTTCTCGCTGCTTGCCAAACTGTATCCGAGCGCGATGATCTATCTCGGCGTGCGGAACGAGGAATTCGGTTCCGGCGCGGCGCACCACAGCGAGTACTTTGATCTGGACGAGGCGGCTCTGCATGACGGCGTCGCCGAAACCATCGCGTTTGCCTTCGACTTCCTGAATTACGGCGGAGAGATTCCCTTTAAGCAGGAAGTGGCGAATCTCAAGGAATTGCTTGCACTCCGCGCACCGCTGACAATGGGGAAATAACACAAATTATTCAACTATTATTTAAGGAGAAAACGCCATGAAAAAAATGAAAAAACAGGTTTATCAAACGATTTCTTTTCTATTCATACTGGCCCTGCTCACCGCCGCCGCGACAAGCTGCTCCGGAACCAATGCCGCACCGTCAACCTCTGCCGGCGCCACGCAACCGGGCGCTACATCCGGAAGCGCCGCGCCGGCGGACGCGCCGAAGGAACTTTTTCCTCTCAAAGCCGTAACGCCGCCTGCCGGTTATGGTGAGCTGCTCATTGCCGACGCGCTGAACTTCTTTGAGGAGGAAGGCATCGACATCGTCTATATCGGCACGCTCGGGCAGGGCATCACGGACTTGCAGATGATTGAGCAGGGGGAATGCGACGTGTCTTACAACGGCCACCCGGCTTCTGTGGCCCAGGCGAGGCTGCAAGGATTCAAAATCACTATGGTCGCCCCAGGCATGGTGGACGATCCTGATAATCCGCACGTCACATATTTGGTGGATAAAGACAGTGATCTTTATGCGATTGATGATCTTGTGGGGAAGAAGGTAGGCGTTACGGGTACGGCTGCCTGCATCGACGGGTATATTAAGTATTATTTGAACAATAAAGGTTTAGACTCAAGCTCTATTGAGTTTGTGACCCTGCCGCAGACATGGCAGATGGAGCAAGCCGTTCTTCAGGGTCTCATCGACGCCACAACTTCCCATTCAACCACTGCCTCCATCGCGAAGACCACAGATGATTACCGCGTCATCGGCAGTTCCTGGACAATCTTCGAAAGTCCGGCGGCGGGTCTCGGGGCGCGCTGTCTCGCGGACAGGATCATCGAGGAGCATCCGGAAGTAGTCCAAGGCTTCGTCAACGCCATGTACCGCGCCCGTCTCTGGATCAACGGCCACCTTGAGGAAGCCCGTGAGATTGGCGCCGCCTACGCCGGCCTGGAACCGGAGGATTTGGTGGGTAATGTGGAATGCCCGGAGAAAAACATAGATAACGATTGGATTAAGCTCTGGTTCGATATTTCCGAGGACATCGGCTTATGGGAACCAGGCGACATCCTGACCACCGATATTTACACCAATCAGTTCATACCGAGAGACGCGCCCGAATCCGACAAGACCCTGAAGTGGGACGGCTCAATCAAAGATACCAGTGGCGAAAATGAGAAAAAATAGATGTGGACTGTTCCCAGTCTTTATACAGGCGGCATCTAAAGATGGGGGGATTTAATGTGGAAAATCCAAGCACCGGCAAAAAAATCGCCAAACTGATATCCCGCGTATACTACAGTTTCGCGGCCGTTATTCTCTTTCTTACGGTTTGGGAATTGGCCGCGCGCTTCGAGATTGGGCTCAACCCGCTTTTTATGCCGCCCATGACCAAGATATTCGGGACGCTGATCAAATTTGCGATTACCGGAGAACTCTGGAAGCATCTGTTCACAAGTCTGCGGCGCTCTCTCATCGGCTATTGCTGCGGCATATCTTTCGCAATCCCCTTGGGCCTGGCCATCGGCTGGTTCAAGCGCTTCGGGAACTTTCTGAACCCATTGCTGAACACCTTCCGCAATATACCTACGCTTGCGTTGCTGCCTGTGTTCGTCATGTTATTTGGCATCACGGAGACGGCAAAAGTCGCGGTGATTTTCTGGGGCGTTCTCTGGAGTGTGCTGCTTAATACCATCGCCGGCGTGCGGGACGTGGATTCGCAGCTCATACGCGCGGCCAGATCTATGGGCACGAGTTCCCTGCGCCTGTTCGTCACAGTGGTGCTGCCCGGTTCCCTGCCGCATATCTTCACAGGAATGCGCATCAGCGCCACTACCTCTATTCTGATCCTTATCGCGGCGGAGATGCTGGGCGCGAGCAAGGGGCTTGGCTACGCGGTTTATTTTTATCAGGCGAACATGAAGTTTGCGGAAATGTACTCCTATATCGTGGTTCTGGCGCTACTTGGTATCGCGCTTAACGTATTGCTTAACTATATTGAGAAGCGCAGTTTTCTCTGGCGGGACGAATCCGGA
>JAISDM010000086.1 GCA_031264885.1 Peptococcaceae bacterium
CCGCGCCCTCCCCGGCTTGCGCCAATATATCCATAAAATCGCTGAGCGTCATCACATCCGCCGCCGTCATCGCGTAAACCGCGTCCACCGACGCCTGCGCCATCCCCAGGCCGGCCAGCGTCCGCCCCATGTCCGCCGGGCCATACTCCGCCAGCAGGACGCCGGGGTCCGTGAACATGGCCAGCAGCGCCATTTGCGCCCGCTGTTCCTCGCCGAACATACCGGCAAAGTTCGCGTCGCCGCCGATATCCGTGAGGAAACGGACAAACTCCCCCAGCGGGATATTCCCGGGCGTGACCGTTTGATTCGCCGCGTAATAATAAGCGAAGAGCAGCCGCGCCGTTTCCGCGGGAATCCCCAGGCGGTCCGCGGCTTCCCCGGCGCTGTAACGCGCGAGCACATCGTCCCGGGAACAGAAAAACCGCAGATCCTCCATGGAATCCCGGGTTTCGTCGTCAAAGAAACGCGCCATCCGCTCATCCTCCATCATCTGCTCCACGAGTACACGGACAAACCGCTCCAAGGTCAGGGTCTCTCTGTCCATCTCCCCTGCGTCAGCAAAGTAGAGCGCGGCCAGGAGTTTTGCCTGATCACCGTCCATGCCCAGCTTGCCCGCCAGCGCCGTGAGGTTCTCCGGGCGGCCGAAATCCTCCGGATCGGCAAAAACCGCCAGCCGCTCCATATCCTCCCGCTCATCCTCTGTGAAGGAGCCGGCAAAACGGCCGTCGTTCAGGATGTCCTCCAGCACCGTGGCGATGAATTCCGGCACGGTCAGGGCATAATCGTCCGCCGCGCCTTCTCCGGCGAAGTAAAGGGCCGCCAGAAGCCCCGCCTGGCCGCTGTCCATGTCCAATTTCCCGGCGATGGCGTCCATAGGCTCCCGCCGCCGGAATTCCTCCGGATCGGCCAGCACCTCCAGCTTCTCCGCGTCGCGGCGCGTCTCTTCGTCAATGGCGCCGGCAAAGCGTTCGTCGTTAAAACAGTCGTCCAGCAGCAGCCGGGTGAATTCCGGGAAAGTGAGGGCAACCCCGTCCGCCGCGCCCTGTTTGGCGTAATAATAGAGCAGGAGCAAGTCCGCGTCGCCCCGCTCCATTTCCAGGACATCGGCAATCCCGGCGGCGTCTTTCGGCTGGGTAATCTCCGCCCGGTCGGTCAGCGTGGCCAGCGTATCGATCTGATCCAGCGTCTCGGCGTCAAACAAATCCGCGTATTCTTCGTCCGACAGCACCTCGTTCCGGATAAAACCCACAAAATCAGGCAAAGTCATCGTTCCGGGATCGGCCCCCCCGCGCTCGGCAAAGTAATACACCAAGATATCCGCCACATCGGAAGCCTCCATCTCCAGTATATCCGCCAAATCGGCGGCGGCCCTGGCCTGGGTAAGCCGGCCCGCGTCCGCGAAGACCGATAGCATATCCAGGTGATCCCGGATTTCCGCGTCCAAACGCTCGGAAAACATCTCGTTTTGCGCCACGTCGTCCGCGATGAAGCCCAAGAAGTCACCCGCGTCGATCGCCCCTGTTTCTTCCCCTTTGTAATAATAGTAATACAGCATCCGCAGCGAGTCTATGTCCAAGTCGCCCGGATCCATACCGTCCATGTCCCGGAGTTCATCCGAGAGTTCCGCGGCGGTAAAGGGCTTGCCCAAGGTCGAAGAGAAGGACGCCGCGCTCAGGATGTGATCATTGCTCTTCAATTGCTCGGTTAACTCCGCGACCCGCGCCTCGTCCGCGTTATCGAACAAAACCACCATTGAATTGATCTCGGGAAACACTTCGGCGACAGGATCGGGATCCTCCAGCACAAAGGTAATCTCCGTCTGCCCCTGCCACAGGGCGGCGCCGGTAAACAACAGAATGAAGAAAACAACAATGGCGTAACGGAATCTGCCGCTGAAGGCGGCGATGGCGTTCATTTTGACCGACAGGGCCTTTTTCGCGGTTTTTTCCAGCCAGCGGTCGCAGAGAATGATGACGCCGGGAAGGAAAACAAAGCTGCAGAGCATACTGAGAAAAACGCCTTTCGCCAGGACGATCCCCAAATCCTTGCCGATCTTGAAACGCATAAACACCAGCACCAGAAGCCCCGCCACAGTGGTCATCGCGCTGGCGGCGATAGAGGAAAAGGAATGAACCAGGGCGTTTTTCATCGCCGCGTATTTGTTTTCTCTTACGTCCGGCTCCTGACGGTAGCGGGTCAGCAGCATAATAGAATAATCCAGAGAGAGGATCATCTGCAGGAGATACCCGATGGAGGCCGACACCTCCGAGATCGTGCCCAGAAAGAAGTTCGTGCCCATATTCAGCGCCACGGCTATGCCCAGAGAAGCCAGGAAGAGAAAGGGTTCCAGCCATGAGGAAGACATGACTGTCAAAACGGCGAGCATCAGCGCCAAAGCCAGGAGAATGAGGACCGGCGGCACCTCCGCCGGTTCGATCGCGTCCCGGACAAAGACCATCTCATATCCGGCGAATTCCTCTGTCAAAACCCTCTCCACGGCCCGTTCCTCCGCCGTGTCAAAATCATATTTCGTTTGGACGACAAAGAGCGTATAATCCCCGCGGTTATAGTCCGCGTCTCCCGCCTCATACTCCACCTCATCCACATAGGGTATGCCCGCCAGCTCCTCCCGGAGCGGCAGCCGCCGCTCCTCAGGCAGACCGCGGAACATCACACGCAGCGTATAAACATCATCCATCCCCGGGAATTCCTCATCCATGACGTCCATACCGATCTTCATCCCGGAATCATCCGGAAGATACTCGGTCAAATCCGTATTGACCCTGACCAAAAGCGCCAACCCGCCGCAAATAAGCGTCAGAATCAAAGTAACAGCGATCACCGCCTTATGCCTGTCAACCACAAAATCCGCCAGCCGCTTCACGAAAACATCACCTATCTTTTTTTCTGGACAATCCGCACATCCCGTATTATATTAAACACGTGTCGCTTTTACAACCGACTGATTCTTTTCGTATGTATGATTCGCGACACATCGCGTCCCAAATGTCGCGGCGCCGCCCGCCCAAAGGAGACAGAAGCCATGGCGAAGGATAATCAGCGGATCAGGCTCACCAAGGTTTTGCTTAAAGACAGCCTGAGAGAGATACTGGAAACAAGCCGGGACATCCGCCGCGTCACAGTCAAGGAACTGTGTGCGCGCGCCGGGATCAACCGCTCCACGTTCTACAAATATTACGGCTCCCCCACCGATCTTCTGAACGAAATCGAAAACGACTGGATTTTGCTCACGGAAGCCCATATTAACGAGGCCCAGGGAACCGTCGGTCAGTTCGTTCTGAGCATGCTGAACGTCATAAACGCTCAGGCGGACATGTGCCGCCTGCTCTGCAACAACCAGGTCGAATCCCATTTTATACGCACACTCATCGCGATCCCGGCGGTCAACCAGATGATCGACGAAGCGATCCAGCCGGACAGCTGCGATTATCCCATGGACTATGTGCGCGAATACATGGTGAACGGATGCTGCAGTGTGATCATACACTGGCTGAACAAAGAAAACCGCGAATCCCCGGAAGAATTCGCGCGCGTGCTGCTCGGCCTGTCCCATTTTCGTGATAAACCTGTTTGAAACGTTCTATTCTTCAATTCGTAATTTGGAAATTCACGTCTGGCGGACGGGCGGCAGAATGCCGCCCCTACTGTGCGCGCCCGTCTTCATTTTCGGCGCGAAAATCCTCGGGCTGCTGTGTTTTCAGGGCATCGGACTGTTCCGCGATTTCGATATACCGTTCCAGCTCGTATACTGCGTATCCTTCGATCAGCGCGGTCATCACCGAAGTGTCGCCGCCGGTTTTATGGTAATGGTTGAAGCAATTGTAATACCGTTGTCTGTCCGTGAATTTGATATTAACAGGCGGCAAGCCTTCTTTCATAAGTTCGAGGTTCATGAGTAACCGGCCTGTGCGCCCATTGCCGTCGATGAAAGGATGTACCGTCTCAAAACGCAGATGAAAAACCGCGGCTCTCTCTACAACGTGCAGACGCTGCCTGTCCATATTATAATCCAGTATCAGCTGTTCCATTTTACCTGGCACTTCATACGGCTGGCATGGATGAAAGGCGCCGACGCTGACAGGAACGCTCCTGTATACACCCTTATCCATCTGCCTGTCCATCAGGACGAGAGAATGTATATTTTTGATGATCTGTTCGGAGACAGGATATTTATTCTTGACTAAATTCTCTACATAGTAATACGCGTCCCTGTGTCCAATGGCTTCTAAATGATGCTTCAGCGGTTTGCCGCCAATGGTAACGCCTTCTTTGATTACAAGCGCGGTTTCTTCAAGTGTGAGCGTACTGCCTTCTATCGCGTTTGAGTTGTAGGTAGAATCAATCATAAAATCCTCGGACAACCGCCGGAAGCTTTCCGGCGACAGCGGTCTGACGCTTCGCAGTTTGTCGTGTAAAGCATTGAGTTTCTCAAACATAGCGATCCCCTCCTCCAAACACATACGCGGACAATCGGGAAACGTCCACACTCAGCCCGTCGAACAGTCTGGATCTCGCTACGCCGTCGCCGGCGTAATAGGAATATATCTCCTCGTTTTCATCGTCCCCTACGAAAAAATGAAATATTTCTATGGATAT
>JAISDM010000133.1 GCA_031264885.1 Peptococcaceae bacterium
GGTATGCCGAGGACCGCCGCCATGAAATTGCCGTAGATCAGACCCTCGGCGATGTAATAGCCGAACACCATGAACAAGCCGCCGCAGGTCATGCCGACGATATGGGCGGGCGGGATGAATATATGCTCCTTCTTGCGAAGTACGACGGCAATCAAAATCAGCAGGACCGGTACGAGCAGGGCGGCCCACATGGAATTCGCCTCAATCGCCGATATCGGGTCCGCAGCGTTGTTTCCCGCGACGCCGGCGGCAATCCTGAGCACGACCGCGTCGAAAAGCAGCCACAGGGCCGCCGCCGCGACGCAGGAGATGACGAGATTCCGAAGCCTTTCCGCGCATTTCTCGATGACAAGGCCCACGACAAAGGCCATAAGGCCCTTGATCACGAACGTAAACGGCGCCCAGATAAAGAAGCCGAGTACGATATCCGCAAAGGCCGAGCCGAAGCCCGCGGCGAGCGCGCCGTGCTTCCGTCCGAGCAACAGCACGGCCATGAATATCATGCTGTCGCCGGGATGCACGTAGCCGTTCGTAAACGGGATCGGGATCGGAATCACGATCGTCGTAACCGTGATCAGCGCCGTCAGGAGCCCTGTCAGTATCAATTTTTCCACATTCAAATTCCGGTTCATTAACCTATTATACGCAAGGTCCGGATTATTAGCAATATATATTCGAGCGTTTACGCGTTTATTTTTATGTTGAAATTAATTTCTGTATAGAATATTGTGAAACTAATTTACAATTCGATAAATTGTGATATTATTAAATTGAACAAAATATAAATATCCAAACAATGAACAAATGAGCGGAGGCAGACCGTGGCGATTACGGACAATCTGAGAATGGTCCTGAAGGTTTGTCAATTATATTATATTGAAAACCTGAGCCAAAAGGAGATCTCGTCTCAACTGGGCATTTCACGTCCCCAGATCAGTCGGATATTGTCCAACGCGAGGAATAACAACGTCGTTACGGTACAGATCAACAATCCCTTCGTTGAGGAATCAAAGTTGGAGCGGGCCTTGGTCGAACGTTACCGGCTGAAAGACGCGCTTGTACTGGACACAACCGCCGACAGGCCGGGGCATTCGGAGGCGGAATTCGGGAAAATGGCGGCGGAGTGCATTGACGCGTATATCATGGACCATAACCGGGTCGGTGTAATGAGCGGACAGACAATTGCCAATCTGGCGCGGTCCGTTCAGCGCATCAACCGAAGGGGTCTGGAATTTGTTCCGCTGGTCGGCGGAATCGGTGCGACCGGGGCCGGTTGGCACGCAAACGCCATTGCCCAAAGGTTGGCGGAATGCTCAGGCGGAAACTGTTATATTTTAAACGCGCCGATCATCGTGCAGAGCAGACAATCCAGAGATATCCTGATCCGTGAGCCGGAAATCGCCTCCGTATTACAAAAAGGCGCCGCCTGTGACGCGGTGATCGTTGGGATTGGGGAAATCAACGAGGATTCGACCAATGTGAAGGCGGGGGCCTTGGACAGGGACAGCGTTAAGCGATTAAAGGAAGCCGGCGCGGTGGCCTCGGTCTGCACGACATATCTGAATGCGCAAGGGAAAATAATCGGGACGGAACAGGACGAAAGAACCATCGGAATCACGTTGGAACAGTTGAAAAGGAGCCGGACCATTGCGTTGGCAATCGGAAAAAGCAAGACGGAGTCGATAAAAGCGGCATTGTCGAGCGGATATATTGATGTATTTATTACGAATACGGAAACCGCCCGTGAAATAGCAAATTGAGTTTTACGACAATCTGTTACATTATCGGAAAAGGAGGAGGAAGATGAAAAAGTTATTGGCCTTATTATTGGCGTGTATTTTGGTATCGGCTATGGCAGCCTGCGGAGGCGGCGGAAGCGGGAGCGACGCGAACACCGGCGAACCGGACTCCGGGGCGGCGAGCAAGAAGGTGTCCCTGCTTACCCCGTATCTCAGCTCGGTAACCACAAATCAAATGGTGGACTTGATAAAGGCGGGCTTGGAGGCGCAGAGCGTTGCAGTGACCGTTGTGGACACCAAGGGGGATTTCGCCCAGCTTGCCGGCAGAATCGAGGATACGGTTTCCGCAAAGGCGGACGCCATCGTGCTTGTCAGCGCGGATCCCGCACAGGTTCAGACTCAGCTTCAAACCGCCTTTGACGCGGGGATACCCGTGTTCGGTTGCGACAGCGGTTTTATCGAGGGAATGGCAGTAAACGCGACGAGCGACAACACCGCCATGGGAGAGATGATCACAAGGTATCTCTTTGACGATCTGATGGGCGGCAAGGGTACCGTCATCGCCCTGACTCACCGCCCGCACCCCGGTGTGGTGAAGCGTTGCATCGCCTTCGATGAAATCATCGAAGAGTATCCGGATATCGAATTGATCACGGAGCAACATGTGGAAGTGCCGGGACCCATTGAAAGCTCTCGTCAAATAATGGAAAACCTTATTCTCTCGAATTCGGCAAGGGATTCCGTTACGGCCGTTTGGTGCGCGTGGGATGAACCGGCCATCGGAGCAACGCAGGCATTGCAGGACGCGGGCCGGGACGAAGTCATTGTCGTCGGAGTCGACGGAAACAGCCAAGCCGTGGAGATGATCAATCTGGGCACAAACCTGAAAGCTACGGTATCCCAGAATTTTGAGGGAATGGCCGATATCGTGGTAAACGAAATAACGAACATGTTCAACGGTGAAGAAATTGCGCCCGGAGAGCAGTACGCTCCCGCGAATTTGATTACAAAGCAGTAAGCGACGCGCCGATACGGCCGGTCGTTCATCGTTTAATCGGACGTGAAAAAGCAGAGCAGGTACGGGCCGACGCCTGCACCTGCTTCTGTATGGGAGTGATGGCAATGCTCTTGGAAACAAGAAAGCTGTGCAAACAATTCGGTGGGGTTTACGCGCTGAATGACATCGACTTTGAAATACGAGAAGGCGAAATTCTCGGTCTTGTGGGCGAGAACGGAGCGGGAAAATCGACGCTGATCAAAATTCTGACCGGCGTATATCATAAGGACAGCGGTGAAATCTTCCGGGATGGAGTCCGTGTCGTGATTGGCAACCCCGGAGAGAGTCGCGAACTTGGAATCAACGTCATTCATCAGGACAGAAACCTGATTCCCGCTTTCAACGGGATCGAAAACGTATTTCTCGGGCTTCCCTATGAAAAGAGAGCCTGCATCGGAGTCGACTGGACGAAAATGAAGCGGCGGGTAAACGACGTGATGGATGAATTAGGCATTACAGTTAATTTAAGCCTGCCGGCGTCCCATCTGACGCCTCCGCAGAAAACCATGGTCGAGATCATACGCGCAATGATGACACGGTGCAAACTGCTCATCTTGGACGAACCCACGGCTTCCCTGACCGACAGGGAAACGGAGAAGCTGTTCGCGTTGATTGCGAAACTGAAGGAAAAAGGAACTTCCATTTTGTACGTCACCCACCGAATGGACGAAATATTTCGCCTGACCGATCGGATTACGGTATTCAAGAACGGCCGGTCGGTCGATACGGTGGGAACGGCGAATGTGGACAAAGAGCAGATCATTTCCATGATGACGGATAATTGGGTCAGCGAAAAGGCGAAGGCGAACAAACAGTTCGGTGCCGGCAGATTGCAAGCGGAGCATATCGCGTCCGCGGACGGCGTCGTAAAGGACGCCGGATTTACCGTTCATTCGGGCGAAATTCTGGGCATATTCGGCTTGGGCGGCAGCGGCCGAACAGAGATGCTCGAGTGCATATACGGCCAACGCCCCACTGCGGCGGGAACCGTTGCAATCGACGGAAAAACCGTCACAAAATCCTCCCCCGCAAATTCACTGAAAAACGGAATGGCATTGATTTGCGAGGACAGGAGGGGGAAAGCCTTGGTCACGTCCCTCAATGTGAAACAGAACATCGTGCTCTCAACGATAAATCATTACGCGCGTTTCGGCATCGTGAATGAAAACAGGGAAGTCAAGGACGCAAAAGAGAAGATCGACCGGCTGAATATCAGGACGGAAGGACCAAAACAGCCGATTTTGCAGCTTTCCGGAGGAAACCAACAGAAGGTTGTTTTTGCCAAGGCGCTGATGTCCGACCCCAAGGTTTTACTGTGCGACGAGCCGACTCAGGCCGTCGACGTCAAAACGAGGCAGGACATTCATAAGCTGCTGCGTCAAAAGGCCGACGAAGGGAAGGCGGTTGTCTTTGTTTCCTCCGATCTTAAAGAGGTATTGGAAGTGGCTGATAATGTTCTGGTCATGGCAAACGGAAGAACAGGGAAACAATTTATTAATGAAGGCTTGACCTCGGAACAGGTTCTCGCCTGCTGTTATGCCGATTGAGCCAAGCGGCGGAACGGAGGAAATATGAACAAAAAAGCAAGCCTTGCCGATTTTATGAAGGCATACGGCACGATGCTCGCCGGGGCCCTTATCGTTATTGTATTCGGTATCCTGAGCTTTGACGCCTTTTTTACCTTTGGAAATTTCATAAATATCACCCGGCAGATATCGCTTTTGGTGATCATAGCGCTCGGCGCCACCCTTGTCATGTCCGTAGATGAGTTCGACCTGTCCATAGGAGCGATGGCAAGTCTGGGAGGCGTGACAGCGGCAAAGATGGCGGTATGGGGCGCGCCAACCATCCTGTGTTTCGCTTTGCCGGTAATGATCTGCTTCGTAATCGGCTTGCTGAACGGCTTTATCGTTACGAAATTCAGAGTTCTTTCTTTCATTACAAGCCTTGCGATGGGCACGGTGATCGGCGGATTTACATTTCGGTTTACCGGCGGCGCGACCATATTTGAAAACATTCCCAAGAGCTTTACTTACATTGGAAGCGGGAGTTTGTTTTCCATACCCCTGCTGTCGATTATCATGATACTGCTGACTGTGTTTTTCTGGTTTACCATGAGGCACACCGCCTTCGGACGGAAGCTCTATGCCATCGGCGGAAATGAAGTCGCATCCCGTGTGTCGGGGATCAATGTTACGTTGCACAAAAACCTCGCTTTTGCGCTATGCGCCGCCCTTGCCGCGCTGACGGGGGTTCTCATGGCGTCGAGGCTGGGTTCCGCGCATCCCACAGGAGGCGATGGATTTTTTCTGCAAGCCTATGCGGCGGCCTTTCTGGGAAGAACCGTATTCCGAGAAGGGGTGCCGAATATCTGGGGGACATTTGTGGGCGCCGCCATTCTGGGCATTCTGGCCAACGGGCTTACCATCATGCAGGTCCCGACGTTTATGCAGGACCTTCTCACGGGCTGTATCATCATCTTGGCGGTCGTCGCCCAGAAGATCGGCCATGGTGACGCGAAATGAAGCAACCGGCATCCGAGCGCAACCGGAAATGTATAGAAAAAGGAAAGCTGGCCGTGGGATATCTGCTGGCCGGATATCCGAGCAGAGAAGAATTTTTTGACGCGCTGTCAGGCTGTGAAGCGGCGGGCCTGGATATATTTGAGATCGGTTACCCATCCGGGAATCCGACAAACGACGGCGAGGTAATTCGAAAAGCGCATCGGGTTACGGACCTGTCCTTGCAAAGGGATCTGGATTACTGGAAAAAAATACGGGCCACGGTGAAAGCCCCCGTTTGGGTCATGGCTTACAAGAAGGATTTGATCGACACGGGTTTTTACAGACTGCTGGCGCAAAACGGACTGGCGGACGCTTTTGTGATTCCCGATATCGCTTTTGCACAGCGTCTCGCGTTGCAGGAGGAACTGCGACCGTTCCGGGCCGATGTACTGGGATTTGTCGCTCCGGACATGACGGTACAAGAACAGGAGGCGTATTTCGGCGCGTTCGCCCTGATCTACCAACAGCTTTACGCGGGTCCTACGGGTATGCCCGTGGCGGCGGATGGCTACGAGGAAATATTGACTCGCGCGAAAAAACATGAAAACCTGTGGACATTTGCCGGATTTGGGATATCTTCATCCGAGCGGGCCGCTCGGCTGTTGGACGACGGATTCGACGGCGTAGTGGTCGGTACAGCCATGATATCAAAGCTGAACCGTTCCAAGGCTGAATTGATGGCATTTACAGAGGATTTACAGAGGACTGTAAGAGAGAGAAGATAATTGGGAATGGAAGCGTGAATTATGGAAAAATGCTGTATCGCGACATTTGATATCGGTACGACCGCGCTGAAAGGAATCATCGTATCGGCGGCAGGGACTCGTATCATGGAGAAAAGCGTTGCGCTGGAGACGGTATTCGACGGTGATTTTAAGGAACAACGCCCTTTGGATTGGTATTCCGCGTTTTGCGAAATTTCCACTCATTTTTTCCGGGAAGGTCTGTGCCCGGAGAATGTGCTCGGTATCGCCATGAGCGGACAGATGCAGGATTTGATCCCGGTTGATGAGGACATTCGGCCCGTTTGCAACGCAATCCTGTATTCCGACGGCAGGGCGGAATCGCAGGCGAAAGAAATTTCGGACCG
>JAISDM010000135.1 GCA_031264885.1 Peptococcaceae bacterium
GCTGCGGGTTCCCGCTGATCCTGAAACCCAGCGGTGAGAGCGGGAGCGCCGGTGTGCTGCTGATGGAGAATTCCCGGCAGCTTGACGAGTGGACGTCGCGGAACGACGGCGAGCGGTACGTGCTGCAGCAGTATCTCCCCGGGCCGTCGTACTCCATAGAGGTCGTCGGGGACGGTGAGGACTATAGGGCGCTGCAGGTGACGGAGCTCTTTATGGATGAGGCCTACGACTGCTGCCGGGTCATAGCTCCGGCGCTGTTATCCCCGCAGCTGGAGTCCGAGTTTAAGGAGATCTCCCTGCGAATAGCCCGCCGCTTGAGGATCAACGGCGTGTTCGACGTCGAGATCATCCTGCACGAGGACACCTGCAAGGTCCTGGAGATCGACGCCCGCCTGCCGAGCCAGACGCCCACGGCGGTCTATCACTCCACCGGCGTCAATATCCTGGAGCTGATGTGCCGCTCCGCCCTGGAGGGGAGGATCCCGCGGACAGACATGCGGCGGGAGGAGTCCGTGCTGTACCAGCATATCCGCGTGGACGGGCACGGCGTCGCGGTGTGCGGGGAACATGTCATGGGGGACGGCGGGCCGCTCCGCGTTCAGAGGGGGTTTTTGGGCGCGGACATCGCCATCACCAACTGGCGGCCCGGCGTGTCGCCGTGGGTCTCGACGCTGATTTACCTGGGCGGGACGAGGGAAACGCTAATGGCCCGCCAAAAGGAGAGCGTGCTGTTGGCCGGGAGGGTTTAGCGGCTTTTTCATTGAAAAAACGAAAGAATAAAAAAATAAAACGGAAGGGCGGGGAGGAGATATGACCAGGCTTGTTGAAGCCGATATAGCGGACTTAAACGCGCGTCTCGCTGAGTATGACCTGTACTTGAAGGATGTGTGCGGGACCGGGCTTGCCGGAATCGCCCGCGCGGCCTCCGGCAAAACCGAGGCGCCTGACATGGCGTCACGCGTGGCCGTCGTTCCGGTCACGTCGGGCCTGGGCGTCATAAATGGGTTTTCCGGGACGGTGGCCGCCATCGTGGAGTTCCTCGGGTGCCGCGCGCGCGTCACAGACGGGACCGATTTCGCGGGTATATCGGAGGCGGTAAGCGACCGATGCGACGTCATCATGGCCGCTGACGACGACACGTTCATCGCGGTAAACCTGAAAGCACAGCTCGTATCGGACAACAGCGAGGCCACGGGCCGGGTGTACGCCACGGCTCTGTCGCTCGCAGCGGGCGGGCTCACCGGTAAAAATGTCCTTTTGCTCGGGGCCGGCCCCGTGGGGCGCTCTGCCGCGGCGGTCATGCTGAACGGCGGCGCGGCGCTCTCCGTCTACGACATAGATCCGGACAAAGCGGAATCGCTGCGGCGCCTGTATCCATCCGTGCGGATCGCAGGCGGGCTCGAAGAGGCTCTGTCATCTCACTCCCTTCTGTTCGACGCGACGCCCTCCGGTGAGTTCATCCACAGGGGATCCGTGCGCCAGGACGCGATACTCTCCGCGCCGGGCGTGCCGTTGTGCCTGGACCGGGAGTGCGAGGAGTGGATGCGCGGGCGGCTGCTGCACGACGTCCTGGAACTGGGCGTTGCGGCCATGCTGTTCGACGTCATTTGACGGGCGAAAACGCCGATGGAAGGGTAGCTGAATGGCTAAAACCATTGACAGGATCGTAAAAAAAGAAAAGGAAAAAGACATCGTTAAAAAAGTGTACAACAAAAACCAGCGCTTGTTCGTCATACTCGAAAAAATCAAGCTGTACACCTCCCGCAACGGCGTGCTTCACGGCATCAAAAAGATAGAGATAAACGGACAGACCGCCACTGTCACCACGCACTGCGGGCAGACGATAGAGGTCCGCGACTCGAAGAACGGCCGGGTGGGGCGCTGGCTGCGGAACCGCTGGCTGGTCGAGCCCTGCGCCAAGTGCAAGATCCCGGATTGGAAACTTGAAAAATACTCCACCACACGTTTTGTGAAGAGGAGAGTCCGCTGATGAATATAATAATCGCGTGTAAGACGATTCGCATGGAGCTGGAGATGGCTATCGCCGATACGGGCTGCGCATTTCCGGTGATCTGGATGGACCCCGGCCTTCATGAGGTTCCGAAACGGCTTCACGATGCGCTGCAGGAGACCATGGATAAAATTACAAACGTGGAACACGTCCTGCTGTATTTCGGTTTTTGCGGCAACGCTCTTTTGGGGCTGGTCCCGCACGGTTTCAAACTGGTGTTCCCGAAGGCCGACGACTGCATCACGCTGCTGCTGGGCTCCACTGCCCGCCGCAGGGAGCTGGAGCCGCACAGTTATTTCTTTACTCCCGGCTGGCTGGGCAACAACAAGAGCATCCTGACTGAGTACGACGACGCGGTAAAGGAGTTCGGCGACGCGTCGGCCGACTACATCTACGAGTTTATGCTGTGCGGATACCAGCGCGCGCTTTTGGTAGATACGCACGTCGGGGATATGGAGGCCGTCAGGGAGAAGACCCGCCCGTTCTCCGAGAAGTTCAACCTCACCCAGGAGATCGTAGAGGGAGACACGTGTCTTTTCCGCAAGATGTTAGCGGGGGAGTGGGATGAAAATTTCGTCGTCATCCAGCCGGAGGAAGAGGTGAACTACGTCCATCTCTTCGGGGAGGAGCGGGAGCAAGAACTCTGAACCGCGAAAATTTGTATTCGCCCGCCGCCGCCTTGGGCGTGCTATAATTCAAGCAGGAGGTGGGTTGCAAATGCAGACGTATCAAGGGTATATAGAAAACGGGCGGATCGTTCCCATCGATATGCCGCGGGAGCTTAACGGACTTCGGGTGGTTATCACGGTATTGGAACCTGCCGCCATATCAGGGAAGAAACGGGCGTGCCGAACCGAACCTGAACCCGGAACACTGGAATATCTTTTTCGTGACTACGATGGAACATCTTTCCAAACGGAACTCGCGAATTTAGGCGCGCCTGCCGGAAACGAAAAATGGTAGATAATGTTCCAACGCAGGGCGATATCGTTATGCTCAGCGCGGAACCGCGCAAAGGTCACGAACAGCGCGGATATCGTCCTTATATCTGTCTGAGCCATAAACTGATAAGCGACTGCGCAAACATTGCTATCTTTGCGCCTGTCAGCAATACCGCCAGAAAATACCCGCTTTACGTGCCGCTCGAAAGGACTAAGACTACAGGCTCAGTCCTGCTGGATCAGCTTGTGGCCATTGATTACAACGCTCGAAAGTTTCAGTTCGTTGAAACGGTTCCTTTAGATTATCTGCGTGCGTTGCTCGGCAAAGTCGTTTTGATTTTCCAACCGAACTTTTAAGGAAGCGCTGAATAAATGCATACCGCAACAGCGATATGATATATCGCTGAAAGTTTATTTTTTTGTATGAGTTATGTATGGGCGGGCGCCCGGATGCCGGAGGCGGCGCTCGAATGGATTTGATTTTTATATCGGAGGTCCTTGATTATGGCTGTGGATATTCCGCAAGATGAATTGGGCGCGTTGGAAAAAGCCTTCCAGCTTATGTGGGGCAATTTCCCCGAGGCGGTTCAACTGACCTACAAAACTCGGGAGGTCGTCGCCTTAAATAAGGCGGGGCTGAAATTAGGGCGTTCGACGGGAACAAAGTGCTCCGCCCGCGGCGCGGCGGAAGACCATCGGGG
>JAISDM010000189.1 GCA_031264885.1 Peptococcaceae bacterium
TTTTAGCACTAATCTTTGCGCAAAAGTATGCTAAATAACAGAGTCTGCGCGAGGACCTGTGTTTTTTAGCATACTTTGCCGCAACGATTTGCGCGTTTCCCCCAATTGCGGCCGAATGAATACACGGAATCGGCCGAATCACGCGCGCCCCATTGCGTTGGAATTTTGGATTCCGGGTCAAGCCCGGAATGACGGAAATATGGCGCCGGAATAACGGGATGGGTGCGTTTTCGGACGGTCCCGGGCGGCAGAATGCCGCCCCTACGGTACCGGGAATGACGCGCCTGTAGGGGCGGCATCCTGCCGCCCGTCCCTGACAGACGCGAATTTCCACACGACGAATCGCGGTTTATAATATTTTCGACCCGTAAAATCGGACATCTCCGTTCCGCGTCATTCCGGGTCGCGTCTTGTCATTCTGGGCTTGTCCCAGAATCTAGGTTCCCTGGTTTATCATTTTTAGATTCCGGGACAAGCCCGGAATGACGGAAATATGGCGCCGGAATAACGGGATGGGTGCGTTTTCGGACGGTCCCGGGCGGCAGGATGCCGCCCCTACGGTTACCGGGAACGATGCGTCTGTAGGGGCGGCATTCTGCCGCCTGTCTTAATGGATGCAAACACCCAAACTGCGAATTGCGGTTTTTTTTCCTCCTTGGCTGGTAATTTGGTGAAATTTGTAGTACAATAAAATAAAAATAGTCAATCAATTTTTGGAGGTGCATGAAATGAACGTAATGGAGGCAATCAAAACCCGGCGGAGTATTCGCAAATATGACGCGCGCCCGATTGAGGGGGAGAAGCTGGACGCTGTGATGGAGGCGGCCAGGCTGGCGCCATCGGCGGGTAATCAGCAGCAGTGGAAGTTTGTTCTCGTCCGCGACGCGCAGAAGGTTCAGGCGTTCACGGAGGCGGCCAACGGGCAGAAGTTTGTGGGCGAAGCCCCGGCGGTCATTGTGGTCTGCGCCACGGGCAGCCGCGTCATGGCCTGCGGCCAGCCCACAAGCACCGTGGATCTGTCGATCGCGATGACGCACATTCTTCTGGCGGCCCACGAGCTGGGATTGGGAACCTGCTGGCTGGGTAATTTTTCCGCGGAGAAGGTCAAGGCGCTGCTGGGAATCCCGGAGGATGTCGCGGTAGTGGCTGTGACGCCCATCGGCTATCCCGCCGAAACGCCGGAAGCGCGTCCGCGCAAAGCGGCGGAGGAAGTCATCAGTTACGATAAATATTGACCGCGGGCATACATACCATATGTTTCAGACGTTCCCGCAAAAAGGCGCTCCTGTCCGGGAGCGCCTTTTTGCGGGAACGTCTGTCATTCAAGCCACGCGTCCTCGGTCGGGAAATTCAATGGAATTTAGATTCGGGGACGTTCCCGGGCGGCAGAATGCCGCCCCTACGGTACCCATATGTAGGGGCGGGCATTCTGCCGCCCGTCCTTGGGGGCCGCGGCGTCTTTTATTCCCCTCTTGTATTCCCCTCTTTGGAGGGGTGCCCGGAGGGCGGGGTGGTACTTCGAAGCGCCACCCCTCCCAGGAGGGGAATTTTTTCACACGACTGTGCCATGCCGCTTTACCGCGTGAAATTGGAAATTGATTTTCCCCGTTGCTTGTGATATACTATTAAATGAAATTTTGTGTCCACGGAAAGGCGGTGGCGGCGGTGAACGAACGCGCGGAATATTGGCTTGAATTAGCCGATTATGACCTTGAAACGTCAAGGGTTATGTTGAACGGTGGGCGGTATCTGTATGTTGGCTTTATGTGCCATCAGACGATTGAAAAGGCTCTCAAAGCGGTGATTGCCCACGACTGCATCGAGGGTGAAATCCCGCCGAAAATACATCATCTGTTAAAGCTGGCTGACCGTGCGGGGCTTTTTCAGAAAATGTCCGCCGAGCAACAGGCGTTTATTAAGGAACTGAATCCTATGAACACTGAGGCGCGGTATCCCGAATACAAAGAGGCAATCGCGGCGGGACTGACCGCCGAAATATGCAGGAAACTTCTCGCAGGAACGGAGGACCTCTTATGTTGGATAAAGGAACAGTTATGAACACGGTCGAGCGTTACGCGGATGCGGTGAAAAGAGAGTTTTCGCCGTTTGCCGTGATTCTGTTTGGCTCATACGCAAAGGGCGGCGCGAATGACGAGAGTGATATTGATGTGGGCGTTGTCTTTAAGGGTTTCAACGGCGATTGGATGAAAACCTCCTCCCGCTTGTGGAGTTTGGCATATGACATCAGTTGGGATATTGAACCGCACTTGCTTGATACTACGCAAGACAAGAGCGGCTTTGTTCAGCACGTTTTCAAAACCGGGCAGGTAATCTATCAGGCGTAAGGACTTGTGCAACTTATTGTTGTACAAGTCCTAAGGGCAATATCATACTGGACGTTTGCGATTATATAAAATAAGGAAGTTTTGAAAATGTTAAAGAAAATGCCAACCCATTGTGGTGATGAAACGTGTTCGTCTTGTGTTGTGGCCGGAAATTTTATCTTTTTGGCACACCATGCAGGCGGTTTTGAAAAACAAGATATTAAACATCAAATGAGAGCGGCTTTTGAAAGGGCAAAAAATACGTTGACGTCAGTAGGCGCAACATTAAATGACATGGTGCAAATAAATCTTTACTTAAAAAATCTTGATGACTTTGACGGAGCGAGAGAAGTATTTTATGAATATTTCGATAAGGGGAATTTCCCTGCAAGAATGACTTCAAAAACCGAATTTCTTGATGACGATTGTCTGTGCATGATTGACGGAGTAGTGTATAAGCCTAACTGTTAAAAGATGATAAGATAGTGAGAGCGGGAAGTTTTGAGTTTCCCCCCTCATCAATAACCATTACCGCATATCACCCTTATCCCGGTTACTCCGCTGTGGTTGCGGACGATTCAGTTCGCGGAGCATCATCCAAACATCCAAACATCCAAACTCTATAACGGAAAGTTGTGTATACATTTTAAAGCGAGATAATCCTTGCTGTGCCTAGGTTTGGAGAACCTTGTTCTTAAAAAGTCTGAAACTCACGCTAGATTCTGGGACAAGCCCAGAATGACAAGATTATGATGGCTTTCGGACGGTCCGGGCGGCAGAATGCCGCCCCTACATGCGCGTCGTTCAGGCGGTTCCTTCAAAAAAACACGCGTCCTCGGCCGGGATGTTAAACTGAATCAGCCCTTGCTTCTTCTTTCCGGTGATATGGAAGATTACAACGGCATGCTTGCCTTCACGCACACATTTGAGGTTTTCTATTTTAGCGTTTACTGTGAACCAATCGTCACAATAATAAGGTTCGTCGTTAACATAATATAGCAGCCGGGCGGACGGTCGCAGCACGGGTATGAAAAATATAATGCCGAGTGAAGAACCGGGGGTTCTTCCGCCGCTGAGGGAAGCCGCGAATAAGGCCAGCGCCGCGACTAAGGTAATGACGATATACACGCGTTCTATTGTCTTCATGGGGAGATAATATCCTTCGTCGTATCCTCCGTGTCCTTTGGCGTACCTCAGGATGTCAACGCGGCTCAGGATGCGGTTTGTCCAAATCACCGGCAGAAACGGGGGTGCTGCGGAGTTCATCGGGATGCCTTTGAGACAGCTAATCCCGAAGGCAAGTTTCCGAATCGCTGCAACCGCGCACGCCAAATACGCAAGATACAGGATCGCGAGTACCGGGTCTTCCGAAACGCGGGCGAGCATGGGCTTCATCTCCTCTGTGATATGCTTGATGATGTATTAAGCATACCACGGCGGAGCGGGAAATTCAATGGAATTTAGATTCGGGGACGGGCCCGGGCGGCAGGATGCCGCCCCTACGGTACCCATATGTAGGGGCGGCATTCTGCCGCCCGTCCTTGGGGGATGCGGCGTCTTTTATTCCCCTCTTTGGAGGGGAATTTTGCCGACGACGACGAATCGCGGGCGCGGAATAACGGGCGTGACAGCGCTGGTGAAATCTGCTATAATAAGGGATGCGGCTGGGCGGCGGCGCTGTCTTGGCGGTGTGTGGATCGGACGGAGTGTATATGGATGAAATGATTGTGTCGCTCCGGAACCGGCGGGTTCTGGAGTGCCGGAAGCTGCGCCAGAAGAAGTATCGGGCGCGCAGCGGCAAATATTTGGCGGAGGGCTTGAGGCTGACGGAGGAGGCGGTTCGAAGCGGATCGGCGGAGGCTCTCTTCTTCCGCGAATCTTTCGGTCTTATTTCGAGCGCGGGCGCAGACTCAGGCGCAGACTCAGGCGGGGACGCCGCCGCGGGCTCAGGCGCGGGCAGGGAGCGGCGGCTCCTGGAACGGGCGGAGGCCGCGGGATGCCAGCTGTGGAGGATCGACGACCGGGTGTTCGCGAGTCTGGCTCAGACTCAGTCGCCTCAGGGCGTAGTCGCTCTGACGCGCAGGCGGTGGACGCGCCTGGAGGATCCGGATCCGGCGGCGGGGGACGCGGTCTGGCTTGTTTTGGACGGCATCCGGGATCCGGGGAATCTGGGGACGATGATCCGGACGGCGTGGGCGGCCGGGGCGGCGGGGGTTCTGTGCCTGCCGGACACGGCGGATCCTTATGAGGGCAAATGTGTGCGGGCTTCTATGGGCGGGATTTTTCACATTCCCGTGATCACGGATGTGACCTGGGAGGCCCTCAGGGCATACTGTGTGGCCGGGGGTTTGACGCTGGCCATGGCGGACGCGGCGGCGGGCGCTCTGTATTATGATGTCGGCTGGCCCGCGAGGACGGCGCTGTGCATCGGCGGCGAGGCAGGGGGTTTTGCCGGGATTCCCCGGGAGGAGACGGCGATTCAGGTGCGGATCCCCCTTGAGCGGGGGGCCGAATCCCTGAACGCGGCGGTGGCCTGCGGTATTTTGCTCTATGAGATACGGCGGGGGCGCGGCGGCGTTCAGGCGCCGTAACGGGTTCTATACTCGCGAAAGCGCGTGAGATACGGCGTGAGAGGTGAACGGTATTGGATCGCTGGAACAAAAGCATACCGGAGGGCATGACGGATCTGCTCTTTGGACTCGGGTGCCGGAAGGCGGATTTGGAAAACGACTGTATGGAATCCTTCCGGGCGCGGGGGTTCTCGCCCCTGGAGACGCCCACTCTGGAATATTACGATGTGTTTGACGGGATTCCCGGCGGCCTGGATCAGACCGGGATGTACAAGCTGTTTGACGCGGACGGGCATATCTTGGTCATGCGCCCGGATTTGACGATCCCTATGGCGCGGGTGACGGCCACCCGTCTGGCGGGGGCGGTGTTCCCTCTGCGGTTCTGCTATCGGGGCCAGGTGTTCCGCACGCGGCAGAATTTCGGCGGCATGCGCCACGAATGGACCCAATGCGGCGTCGAGATCATCGGGGGGGAGCCGGACCGGGCGGATCTGGACTGCCTGGAGGCCGCCGTCTCGGTTTTGCTGGAATCCGGCGCCTCCCAGCCCAAGCTGGAATTGGGGCAGGCGGATTTCTTCAAAGGCGTCGCGGAGGAACTCAGCCTGGACCCGGCGGAGACGGAACTGATCCGGGGATATATTGAGAAAAAAAGCTTTGGCAATGTTCAGGATTATTTAAAGAATCGGGCAAAACCGCTGAAATCCTCCGAAATGGAGGCGCTGATGGATTTGCCCTGGCTCTTTGGGGGCCCTGAGGTACTCAAAAAAGCCCGGGCCTATACCCGGCACCCGAAGGCGGCGGCGGCCCTGGATCAGCTGGAATCCCTGCATTCGAAACTGTGCCTTATGGGACTGGGAGAATATTTGAGTTTTGACTTGGGCATGGTGCATCAGCTGGGGTATTATACGGGCATCATCTTTCGCGGCTATGTGAAGGGGGCGGGGGAGTATGTCCTGTCGGGAGGCCGGTACGACCGGCTCCTGTCGCAGTTCGGGATGGATCGGGGCGCCGTGGGATTCGGCGTCAATGTGGATTCGCTGACCCAGGCCGCCGGCGAGATGGAGAAGAAGGACCGGAGGGCGTCCCGTTACCTGGTCTGGGGCGGCTGGGAGCAGATGGAGTCTGTGTACACCATGGTGGATTACATGAGAAAGCATGACTGCCCCGCGGAGGTGGGTTTGCTGCGGGATGAGAAGGAAGCGGTCCGTTACGCGGTTGACCGGGGGATCCCATACGTATTGATATGGGACGAACACGGCGGCTGGGCTCAGTGGGACGTTCGAAGCGGCAGACCGGTACCTTTCAACGGAGAGGGGATGACGGCTCGTGATGGAAGCCTTGACGATCGCTCTGACCAAGGGGCGGCTCCAGAATGACGCGGTGAATGTATTCAAACAGGCGGGCCTGCCCTGCGATTGCCTGACTCAGGCCTCCGGCCGCAAGCTGGTGCTGGAGGATCCGGGGGGGGATATCCGTTATGTGCTGGCCAAAGCCCCGGATGTGGTCACTTATGTGGAACACGGGGCCGCGGACTTGGGCGTGGTGGGACTGGACACCCTGATGGAGCATGGGGGCCAGGTGTATGAGATCCTGGATCTGGGTATCGGCAGATGCCGGTTTGTGGTGGCGGGCTTCCCGGACACATCCCTGGAGCCGGGGCCGAAACAGAAGCGGATCGCGACCAAGTATCCGGCGGTGGCCGGGCGGTATTTCAAGGAAAAAGGGCTGAACGTGAACATCATCCGGATCGAGGGCTCGGTGGAACTGGCGCCGCTGCTGGGCCTGTCGGACGCGATTCTCGATATCGCGGAAACCGGCGGCACGCTGAGGGACAACGGGCTGGTGGTCTTGGAGGGGGTGGCGGAATTGAGCGCCCGGCTGATCGTCAATATCGCCAGCATGAAGTTAAAACAGAAGGAAATACGCCGGCTTGTGGAGCGGCTGTGGGGGGGAGAACGGCCATGATCGCCTGGATTGAGGCGGACGGACGGCGGGAAAAAGCATTCCTGGAAGAGATCCGGCGGCGCGGGGGGCAGACCCGTCAGGACGCTTTGGAGGCGGTTCAGGATATATTGAGGCAGGTTCGTCTCCGGGGGGACGCGGCGGCGCGGGAGCTGACCCTGCGCTATGACCGCGCGGATCTGGAGGACTTCCGGGTCTCCGGCAGGGAATGGGACGAAGGGATCCGGCAGGTCCCGGCAGACTTGGCAAAGGCGCTGGCTCAGGCCGCGGAGAACATCCGGGCCTTCCATGAGCGGCAGAAACGGGTCTCGTGGCATATGACCGGGCCGGAGGGGATTTTTTTGGGTTTGGAGATCCGGCCGCTGAAGCGGGTGGGGATTTACGTGCCCGGGGGTACGGCGGCGTATTTCTCTTCCGTGCTGATGAACGCGATTCCCGCTCAGGCCGCCGGTGTGGAGGAGATATACATGGTTACGCCGCCTTCGCCCTCCGGCGGACTCGCGCCCGCGACGCTGGCGGCGGCGCGGCTGGCGGGGGTGCGTCAGATCTATAAAATCGGCGGGGCTCAGGCGGTGGCGGCCTTGGCGTATGGCACGGAGACTGTGCCGAAGGTGGATAAAATCACGGGGCCGGGGAATTTGTACGTGTCTCTGGCAAAACGTCTGGTCGCCGGTGAGACGGACATCGATAAGATCGCCGGGCCCAGCGAGATACTGATCATCGCGGAGGGGGAAACCCGCGCCGGAGCGGAAGGGGAAGGAGGCGTCCGGACGCGGGCGGGGTTCATCGCGGCGGATCTGCTGTCCCAGGCCGAGCATGACCCGATGGCCTCGGCCATTCTGCTGACGCCGTCCAGGGCTTTGGCGCTGGAGGCGAAAGCGGAACTGGAGCGGCGGCTGGAGGTTTTGCCCAGAAAAGAGACCGCCCGGCAGTCGCTGAAGGATTACGGAGGCATCATCGTGACCCGGCATATGGACGAGGCGGCGGAACTGGCCGACGCCTTCGCGCCGGAGCATCTGGAACTCCTGATGGATGAGCCGCTGGCCTGGGCCGGCCGGATCAGGAACGCGGGCGCCATATTTATGGGGGATTTTTCACCGGAGCCTCTGGGGGACTACTTTGCGGGGCCCAATCATATACTGCCGACAGGGGGAACGGCGCGCTTTGCCTCTCCGCTGTCGGTGGACGATTTTTTGAAAAAAACAAGTCTTGTATATTATTCGGAAAAAGCGTTAAAATCAGTAGGGGATCAGATTATGGTCATGGCCCGAAGCGAAGGGTTCCAGGCGCACGCCGGGGCCGTTCAGGCGCGGTTGGACGGGGGGGATTCGAATCAGCGAGGGTAAACGCGGGGAGCAAAACAGGATCGGGCGCGCGGCGGAAATCGAGCGCGTCACGAATGAAACGGACATTGTCTGCCGGCTGAATCTGGACGGAACGGGGTCGGCCGCCATTGATACGGGCGTCGGTTTTTTGAACCATATGCTGACTTTGCTGGCGGGACACGGATCCCTGGATCTGGAGATAAAAGCCCGGGGGGATTTGGCGGTGGACGCCCATCATACGGTGGAGGACACGGGCATTGTCCTGGGGGAGGCGCTGAGAAAGGCGCTGGGGGACCGCAAGGGCATTTGCCGGTACGCCACCCGCTTTGTGCCCATGGACGAGACGCTGGCCATGGTTTCGCTGGATCTGTGTACTAGGGCGTATTTACACTTTGATCCGGGTCCGGGAGGGCCTCTGACGGGCGTCCTGGGTTCCATGGAAGCGGAGACGGCGCCGGAGTTTTTCCGGGCTTTTGCCATGAACGGAAGTATGACTTTGCACGCCAATATTCTCTATGGAGACAATACCCATCATAAGCTGGAGGCTTTGTTTAAGGCGTTGGGGCAGGCTTTGGGGGAGGCGGCGCGGATTGAGGGAAGCCGCGTTTTTTCCACGAAAGGCGTGCTGTAGGCCGAAGGCGTGCTGCAGGCCGAAAAATCGAGAAGGGGTGGATGAAATTGAAAATCATTCCTGCCATTGACTTTCTGGAAGGAAAAGGAGTCCGGCTTTATCAGGGGGATTTCGGGACGAAGGAAGAAGTCAGTCAGGATCCGTTGGCGACGGCGACGGTTTTTCAGGAGGCGGGCGCCCCTTGGATTCATTTGGTGGATTTGGACGGCGCCCGGCGCGGATCCATGCAGAACAGGGCTTTGATTCTGGACATCGTCCGGCGGCTTACGATTCCCGCGGAGGTGGGGGGAGGCGTCCGGGATATGAAAACCATCGATTCTCTGCTGTCTCAGGGGGTCGCCAGGGTGGTTCTGGGCAGCGCGGCGGTCAAGAATCCCAACTTGGTCAAGGAGGCGGCCAAGGCTTATCCCGGCAAAATCGCGGCGGGGATCGACGCTATGGATGAAAGGGTTCGAACGGAGGGCTGGACGGAGGACAGCGCCGTGTCTTATCTGGAACTGGCGGCCCGGATGGATTCCGCGGGTGTGGCCTGTATTATCTATACGGATATCGGCAAGGACGGTTCTTTGAGCGGCCCGGATCTGGACCGGCTGGCCAAGCTGAAGGAGCGGGTCAGCTGCCCTGTCGTGGCTTCCGGCGGGATACGGGATTTGTCTCACATCCGTTCTCTGATGGAATTGGATCTGGAGGGGGCGGTTGTGGGCAAGGCCATCTACAGCGGCTCGCTGTCTTTGCGAAAGGCGCTGAGAGAGACTCAGACCCCCAGACGGATCATTCCCTGTCTGGATGTCTTTGAAGGGCAAGTGGTCAAGGGGACGCAGTTTACCAATTTGCAGACTTTGGGGGATCCGGTGGAGTTTGCTCTGCGCTATCAGAAGCAGGGGGCGGATGAGCTGTTCTTCCTGGACATCGGCGCTACGGTGGAGGATCGCGGCATTATGGCGGATCTGGCCGCGAGGACGGTGCGGGCGCTGTCCATTCCTCTGACGGTGGGCGGCGGCATCCGCACCCTGGAGGATATGAAGCGGATGTTTGACATCGGGGTGTCGCGGGTGTCGGTGGGCTCGGCGGCCATCCGGGATCCCGCGCTGATCCGGCGGGGCGCGGAGGCTTTCGGCGGCGAGAGGCTGGTTTCTTCCATTGATGTGGGGGCCGGCGATACGCCCAGCGGGCTGGAGGTTCTGATGAAAAGCGGCAGGGAAAAATCCGGAATGGACGCGGTGGAGTTCGCGAAAAAGATGGAGGATTCCGGCGCGGGCAGTCTGCTGGTCACGGGATTGGTCACGGACGGGATGAAGGGCGGCTATGATCTCAGGAGTCTGGGGGTCATATCGGCGGCGGTGGACATCCCGGTGGTCGCTTCGGGGGGCTGCGGCAAGCTGGAGCATTTTTACGAGGTGTTCGCGGCCACGGAAGTGGACGGGGCGCTGGCCGCGTCTGTGTTTCACATGGGGGAGCTGACCATTCGCAAGGTGAAGGCGTACTTGAGGGAACAGGGGATATTTGTGGCGTGAATCGCGGAGGGGGCGTATTTTTTGACAGTCAGAAATCTTGAGAAGGTGGATTTCGGCAAGGGTTTGGTGCCGGCCGTGGTTCAGGACGCGGAAACGAATCAGGTTCTCATGCTGGCCTATGTGAACGGGGAGGCTCTGGACCGGATGCTGGAAGAGGGCCGCACCTGGTTCTACAGCCGTTCCCGGCGGAAGCTGTGGAACAAGGGGGAGACCTCGGGGAATTATCAGAATCTGGTGAGCATCGACGCGGACTGCGACGGGGACGCGCTGCTCCTGCGGGTGATCCCGGAGGGGCCGGCCTGTCACACCGGGGCGGTCAGCTGCTTTTTTACGAATATATTCGAGAGGGAGGGGGGTTGATGTGGAGGCGCTGAACCAGTTGTACGCGGTGATTCAAGCGCGTATGGGGCGGACTGAGACTGTGGAAAACTCCTATACCGGCTATCTCTTTGAGCAGGGGCTGGATAAGATTTTGAAGAAGGTGGGGGAGGAGTCGGCGGAGGTGATCATCGCCGCCAAGAATGACGATCCGCGGGCGCTGGTCATGGAATTGGCCGATTTGTTTTATCATGTGCTGGTGTTGATGAATCAGTCGGGGATTTCCATGGAGGCTTTGGAGGAGGAGCTGCTGCGCAGGCGGGAGAAGACGGGGAATAAGAAGCCCGGGCGGCAGGCGGAGGGATGACAGGCGGGGCG
>JAISDM010000232.1 GCA_031264885.1 Peptococcaceae bacterium
GAGTCGGTGGTCTCTGTCAGCGCCAAAACCTTCGCCACGGAAGGCAGCTACGATATGGAGGTAGAGCGGCTGGCGTCCAAGGTCACCGTGGCCAGCCAGAATAAAATAGGCGCCGCGCCTGTCGCCGCGAAGGCTGTGACCGGCAACAGCGGCGCGATTGAGTGGACCAGCGTCCCGGTGAACGCCAGCGTGTCCACCGGAACCGCCAGTGTAGACCAGATCCAATGGACGTCCAAGTTGGCGGGGGCGTATGGGGATCATGTGAGGATTGAGTTGGTCGATCCGGGCGCTGTCGACAGTAAGTTAGATATTCAGGTAAATACGGAATACTCAAGCGATGTGACTACGATCCGGGTGTCGCTGGCGACCGACGCTGGCGGAACGGTGACGACCACGGTAGATCAGCTAGTCAGCGCCATTGATTTGGATGAGGCCGCGTCCCAGTATGTATCGGCCCAGGCAGTCACCGGTACATCCGGCGCCGGCGTCGTCGCCACTGCGGGTCCGACTGCGCTGGCGGACGGCGCGGACCGGCAGAATGTACAGATTGAGTATATAATGGGCGGAATAGGGGATGCTTTGGGCATCCGCGACGATCTCAATCCGACGCTTCGCACACTTACGGTACGGCTGGCGTACGACGGTTCTAGCACGGTGCAAGACGTAATAGATCTTGTCAATCGATATGTGAACGGAACCGAGGACGATTATCTTACTGGGGATGACCTTGCGACTAGCGACCCTGCCAGTTTGGGAATGTTGCGGGGTACATTGCTGGGCGCGTCCGGGCAAGGCAGTGTTAACGCCGGTTTCTTACTCGCGGAACCGCCTACTGATTTATCTGCACTCGCCGCCGGGGGATCGGGATTGACACGGGGCATGATTACCACAACTTTTAAAACTGTCGTGTATGACCCTATCAGCGGACTTCCCACAGTGACGCCATCTGTGAATTTAAACTGGCATATGAAACAAATTGGCGACACGGGCTATACGCTGCGGATCGTGGGGCAGGAGACCCTCGGCTCCGCTCAGGGCCTGAAGCTGACGCTGGACGAACAGACCAAGGAGATCACCGTCCGTCTGGCGACCAATCCGTCAGGCGCCGTAGTGTCCACAGTGCAGGATATCATCAGCAAGGTGCGGGCCGACGCGGAGATATCGGCGCTGGTGTATGTGGAGTTGGGGAGTGATTCTGACAGCAACATATATGCCGATTACACGATTACGGACTTAAACGGTTCCACAATGGTAACTGAAACCATTAGTGGCACACTTACGCTGCCAACGCCGTTCACGGCAAGTCTCAGCGGAAGCGATTATAACGCGGCCACGGCGCAGCTGGGCGATATCAACGAGCTGACATGGACGTCCCTGACCGCCGGAACGGCGGGCAACAATGTCAGCATTGAGATTCTGGGCGCTAAAGTTTCCGGAACCGCGCAGTCTATGGATTCCGAGGTCATCACCGACGCCAGCGGAAATACGCAGATAAAGATTTACCTGGAAACAGACGCGGCGGACATCGTCCAAACCAAGCAGAGCGATTTGGCCGCCTATATAGCCGCCGACGACGAGCTGAAAGCCCTGATCCATTTGGCGACGACGGACGACGGCGCAATCGTGGTTCCCACCGCCGAGACCGCTCTGAAAAACGGCGCCGACGGGTCGAACAGCGGCCTGGATTCCCTCCGGGATCAGTTCTGGCTCCAAACCGGCGACGTCATCCGGTTCACCATCGCCAAAGCCTCCGATCCCTCCGTCAGCCACGAGTTCATCTATCGGGGAACCGATCTGGACGACAAGACCATCGAAGACATCGTGAACGATATCAACGCCCAGAGCAAATCCCTGGGAATGGGCATCCAAGCCATCTATGACGAGAGTTTTAACCGTTTTTATCTGCAAGCCAAGGAAACGGGCTATGACAACGGATTCACCATCACGGACAACAGCACCACAGGCGGCATCAATCACCTGAATTTTATCGCCGGCACACGGACCGAGGCGGGCAAGCAGGTATCGGACAACCGGCTGGGGCTGCTCGTAGACAGCGGAGAAACCAAGCGGGGAGAGAACGCGGTTTTTATCTTTGAAGGCACCCGGATCGAGGATCACGGCACAAACAGCGTCACGGTCAACGAGATGGACATCACGCTGAAGGGGGTGGGCTCCACCACGATTACGGTTTCCGCCGACGTGGACTCCATCGTGGATAAGGTCACGGAGTTTGTGGAGCAGTACAATATCATGGTGACCGCCCTGAACGCGCTGCTGACCGAGAAGCGCATCTCCCCCAGCAAGTATGAGAAGTACGAGCCCCTGTCCGCCGAAGAGAAAGAAGCAATGTCGGAGGACGAAATCAAGAATTGGGAAACCAGCGGCAAATCCGGCATTCTCCGGTCGGATCCGATCTTGGAGCGGGCCCTCACCAACGCCCGGGTGGCTATGAGCGCGATGGTTCAAAATTTACCCGGATCTTATGCCACACTGTCGTCCATAGGCATCACCACAGCCGCTTATGTGGCGGGCAGCCGGGGAGCGGAATTGACCATCGACGAAGGCAAACTCAGAACGGCCATTTTGGCCGAACCGGAAGGCGTGGTCCAGCTGCTGTTTAAGACGGCGCCCAAGGTGGAGGATTTGCCGACCGCGGACAGCATCATGGCGCTGAGCGCCGCGGAACGGGCCGCTCAGCTGACCTCCCTGGGGCTGGATCCCGAGATGGGAGAATCCGCTTACAGAGCGTATGTGAATCAATATAACGCGAAGAAACGGGATTTGATTTATAACGAAAGCGGTCTGTATTACCGGATGTCGGATCAGATCGTGACGAGCATCAAGGAGATCGTCCGAACCGCCGGCACGGGCGCCGCCAGCGACGAGGCCATACTGCGCGGCATCGACCGGAGCATTATGTCGGAATACGTGTCTTTGTACGGCAGCATCAACTTGCTGCGCAAGGAACAGGAGCAATACGACAGCCGGATCACCACACTGACCGAGCTTTTGTTAAAGCGGGAAACCCGTTACTATAATCAGTTTACCCATATGGAGACGATGCTGGCGAACTTAAACGAGCAGTATACCGCCTTGGAGGGCGCGCTGGAACAGATGAAGGGGCTCACCGGCTAACAGAGCGGCGGCGTCCCCGGCGCCGGGCGCCCGGTTTTAACCCGGAAGCAAGCGTCCCCGGCGCGGAAGCGAGACGGGCTATGCAAGAGGGGCTAAGTTTGAGAATTTATATGGAAATGGGGTATTAATATGGCTTTGGGAAATCCTTATGATCAGTACAGACAACAACAGATCGCGTCAACTCCTTCGGATAAGATCCTGTTGATGCTTTACGACGGAGCCGTTCGTTTTTGTGAAAAAGCCAAGGTGGCGATTCAGGATAAGGACGTCCAGGAAGCCAATAATTTTATCATCAAAGTGGAGCGCATTGTGGAAGAACTCAGGAGCTGCCTGGATATGAGCTATGAGATTTCACATAATTTGTATTCGCTGTATGACTATATGTACAACCGGCTGATGGAAGCCAATTTAAAGAAGGATGTGGCCATGCTCGACGAGGTGTCGGGGATGCTTGCGGAGCTTCGCGAGACTTGGGGCCAGGCGGTTGTGGAAGCGAAGAAGGTCCAGGATGAGTTGAAGACGGAGGACTCGTACCAGACCAGTTCCGCTATGGAGAAGAAGATCAGCGCCGGCATGAATCAGGGCAATTCCGTGGTCAGTGATATTCAGCAGGAGGCGGAGCCCAGCTTCGGCATCAAGACCCAGGCGGCCAAGAAGGCTGAGATGGAAGCGATGATGGCGGAGAAGGTTTCGGCGAATCCCGCGGCGGCGCATATAAATTCGAGTACGATGGCAAGCTACCGCAGCGCGATGATGAAGCCGATCACAGCGGAAGACGCGGCGGGGGCCGCCAAATTATCGATCTCCTCCAAGCCGGCGCAGACCCCTCAGCCCGGCGGAGCGGCGGATCCCTCGAAAAAAACGCCGCCCGGATTTATGAAAAAGGCACAAATGCCCATTTCTCCAGGCAGCGTTAATTTTGAAAGCTGACAATCCCTTTAGTCCAGGAAGCGGACGACCTCGCTCAGCGCGCTTCTGGCGCTGACGAACTTGTTAATCGCGTTGTTCTCATCCACATAACCCAAGGCGATGCCAATGGTGATTTTCAGGTGGTCGGGGATCTTCAATTCTTGCCTAAGTACATCCGGATACAGCACCATAGTGATCGCGGGAATGGAAGCGACGCCGTATTCCCGCGCGGCGAGCATGAGGCTCTGGGAATACGCGCCGATATCGTACAGCGACCATTCGGACAGAATCTTGTCCATGCAGACAAAGACAGCGCAGGGCGCGTAAAACATGTTTTGGTTCAGCTTGCCGAATTGATCGACGGCGTCGCCGCAGTCGCGCTTCATGTCGGGCGCGAGCTGCTTCTGGCGGTCCTTGGCCGCCTGAGACCATTCGGCGGGACGCGGCGTCTCCGGCGCGGCGGGGGCTTTCTCCTCATACTTTTTCAAATAGGCTTTTTTGACGCGGTCCAACGTACCGCCTGTGGCGACGAATATTTCCCAGGGCTGGGAATTCGCCCAGGACGGAGTGCGGAGGGCCGCTTCCAATATTGCGTTCAATTTGTCCTTCTCGACAGGAGCGGGAAGGAATGCCCGGGTAGAGTGCCTCGCGTTCAGCGCCTCAATAACATTCATAGCAAAAAACCTCCATTCATTGTATAAAATATTTGTTATACTTATATCATAGACCTTTAAACGAAAAAACACAAGAGGGCAAGCACAACCGTGCTTGACAATTCGAACTAAGTCTGTTAAACTAAGTTCATCAATCAGCAGGAGGAATTTGCTATGAAACAAGTCAATATTCACGAAGCCAAAACGCATCTCTCCGCGCTTGTGGAAGAGGCTGCCGTGGGAGAACCGTTTGTTATCGCCAAATCCGGACGCCCGCTGGTGGTCGTTCATCCATATGTGCCCGCCGCGCCGCGCCGGCGCACGGGATTCTTGAAAGGCAGCGCGTCTGTTCCCGACGACTTCGACAGTATGGGCAGCCGCGAGATAGCGGATATGTTCGGAGACGCGTTATGAGACTGCTGTTGGACACACATATCATTCTCTGGGCGGCGGCGGACGAATTGCCGCCCGCCGCGCGGCAATATATTGACGATCTGTCCAATACGCTGTTATTCAGTCCCGCAAGCCTGTGGGAGGTTGTCATTAAAAATGGGCTTGGCCGTGACGATTTCAATGTGAACCCCGTATTGCTGTACAACGGGCTGATCGCGTCAGGTTACGAAGAGATGCCTGTTTCGGCGCGGCACGCTTTGTTCGTATCTTCCTTGCCGCCGCTTCACAAAGACCCTTTCGACCGCATTCTGCTTGCTCAGGCCGCGTCTGAAGGCATCCCCTTTCTGACGGCGGACAAGGCGCTGGCCGCTTATCCCGGTTCAGTGGTTTTTGTCGGATGACGGGAGAATGCCGTCTCCACGGCGCCGCGAATGACGCGTCACGGGCGGCAGGATGCCGCCCCCTGCACTACCGTGAATAATGCGTCGGTAGGGGCGGCATTCTGCCGCCCTAGACTGTCCGAAAACGCACCCTAAACATTCCCAACACACAACATATGGGGCAATTCGCTTGGAGTCACACACTATATATGGTGTTAACGATGCGATTTTTGACGTTTTCGGACAGTCTGGCCCGTTTCTGATAAACGCGAATCTCCAATATGAATTGAAGGGGAGAAACTCATAATGAAACCTTTGCGGATAACGGTGACGTCGGCTTTTGGCGTGGAGGGACTTTTGCGCCGGGAGATGAACCGGCTGGGCTATGTGGAGCATCTGGCGGTGGGCAAGGGCGGCGTGACTTTTGACGGGGATTGGCTGGACTTGGCCCGATGCAACCTGATGATCCGGCAGGGGGAGCGGGTCATGGCGGAAGTGGGCAGTTTCCCGGCGGCTGATTTTGACGCGCTGTTTGAGGGAACGAAGGCGCTGCCCTGGGAAGATTGGCTGGGCAGGGACGCCGCTTTTCCCGTGACCGGCAAATCCGTCAAGTCCGCGCTGTTCAGCGTTCCGGACTGTCAGGCGATTATTAAGAAAGCCATTGTGGAGCGGCTGAAACGGCGCTGGCCTCAGACGGACTGGCTGCCGGAAACCGGGCCTTTGTACCAGGTGATGTTTAAGATCACTCAGGATCAGGTGACGGTTGGGCTGAATTCTTCCGGCGACGGGCTGCATAAGCGGGGCTGGCGCAAGCTGGGCTCTCAGGCGCCGCTGAAGGAGACGCTGGCGGCGGTTGTGCTGACATTGAGCAATTGGCGGCCGGAGCTGCCTTTGACGGATCCTTTCTGCGGCTCGGGCACCATCTTGATTGAAGCGGTCCGGAAGGCGCTGGGCATGGCGCCGGGGCTTGACCGGAATTTTGCCGCCGAAGCCTGGCCTCAAATGCCCGCCGACTGCTGGCGGCAGGCCCGGGAGGAGGCACGGGGCGCTGTCCGCGACATGCCGGATCTGAGGGTGGAGGGCTACGACATCGATCCGGAGGTGCTGTCGATGGCCCGTTACCACGCGAAGCTGGCGGGGGTGGAGCGGTATATTCATTTTCAGCGCAGGGATATCCGGGATTTCCGGTCGGCGAAGAAATACGGCGCCGTCATTACCAATCCGGCTTATGGCCAGCGTTTGGGCGGCGCCGGGGAAGCGGCGCAGCTGTACAAAACCATGGGTCAGGCGCTGGCGCCCTTGGATACATGGTCTTTTTACGTGCTGACCGCTTATCCTGCCTTTGAGGAAGCGTTTGGCCGGCCGGCCACCAAGAATACGAAGCTGTTCAACGGCAATTTGGAGTGCCGGCTGTACCAATACCACGGGCCGCGCCCGTCATAATGGAATGAATTCGGCCTGCGATTCGCAATTTGGTATCAGGCGTCTTTTATTCCCCTCCAGGGAGGGGAATTTTTTCGGCCTGAGAATCGCAGCACGGTATATATTGCGTTCACGGCGCCATTTTTGTCGTTTTCGGGCGGTCCCGGGCGGCAGAATGCCGCCCCTACGGTACCCGAGACCGTCCGAAAACTATCATAATCTTGTCATTCTGGGTCAAGCCCGGAATGGCGGCGGAGTGAGTGGGCCGCGGGGGCGCTTGCCGCCGAAGGCGCGGCGCAGCGCGCGGATATAGCCGGGATCCGTGCCGCAGCAGCCGCCGACAACCCGGGTGTTCAGATCCGCGAACCGTTCCATTTGGAGCGCGAACATGTCCGCGCTCAGGTCATACCGGCCTGTCAAGGCGTTCGGCAATCCCGCGTTGGGCTTAACGATCAGAGGGATATGGGATATACGCGACATTTTTTCCACGATGGGGAATATGGAGTCCGGCCCCAGGGAACAGTTTACGCCAAACGCCGCGGCGCCGAATTCGGCCGCCGCTTCCGCGAAACTCTCCGGCGTACACCCCATGTATGTCCGCCCGTCGGCGTTGAATGTCATCATCACGAATACGGGCAGCGGCGTGTTCTCACGGGCGGCAAGCAGGGCGGCCCGCGTCTCGGCGAGATCGCTCATCGTCTCTATGGCGATGAGATCCGCGCCCGCCGCCGCGCCTGCCGTCATCTGCTCGGCAAACAGAGCGCAGGCTTCTTCAAAGGTTATATCCCCGCAGGGTTCAATGAAATCGCCTATCGGGCCTATATCCAGCGCCACCGCCGCGCCGCTGCCGCTCGCGGCGCGGCGCGCGGCGCCCACGGCGGCGGCCACCACATCGGGCGCGTCATATCCCGCCGCCGCCAGCGTTCGCCTGTTCGAGCCAAATGTGTTTGTGATGATAATATCGGATCCGGCCTCTATATATTGCCTGTGAACCTCAAAGACAGCCTCCGGCGCGGTCATATTCATCACATTGGGGTTTTCGCCGGCTTTCAGCCCGCCGCGCTGGAGCATCGTGCCCATCGCCCCGTCAAAAAACAGGAATCTGTCCTCCGGGAACCCATTAAACAATGCCTTCGTCCTCCTCACAAATTCATATTTCCATAATCTATCTGCCTACGATGCGACGAGTGCGGGCTTTCGCCAAGCTTTCCGCCTCAATACGTTCTACTTCTTTTATTTTTTCATACAGAGTATGAGTTGGTTTTGGTAATTCCTCAAGAATCGCTTGATAAATGTCGATTACGCGACTATAATAAGGCACACAAAACCCACGCGCACGGGCAAACTAAAGCTGGAACCAAAAAGAAAACCGGACAGGAACAGGAGACGGTGGAATAATGAGCGGCGAGATAATATCATATGCCAACAAAATTGTTGAAATGATTGAACAGGCGCGGCAGAACGCTTTGCAAAGCGTGAACGCCGAGCTTATAAAGCTGTATTGGAATGTCGGCGAATATTTAAGCGGCGAGAGCGTAAAAACCGCTTGGGGCGACGCGTTCATTGACGAGACCGCTCGATATATTAAAGAGAACTGTCCGGGGATCAAGGGATTTACCCGCCGCGGGCTTTATCGGATGCGTCAGTTTTACGAAACCTACAAAGGTAATGAATTTGTGTCACCACTGGTGACACAAATCAGTTGGACGCACCATCTGATTATAATGTCCGGCGCGAAAAGCATTGAGGAAAAAGAGTTTTACATCGCCCTGTGCGTTAAGGAAAAATATAGTAAGCGGGAACTGGAACGGCAGCTTCAGAGCGCGTATTACCAACGATATATGCTTTCGACGCGAAAGCCGGCTCCGGTTGATGTTCCGCATGATGAAAACGCGCGCTTCCTCGACAGCTATGTTTTAGAGTTCCTCGATCTTCCCGATAAATATTCGGAGGGAAATGGGAAAAGATGCGTGGAGTGCATTTTCGGACGGTCCGGCCCGTCTTCGACGCGGCGCCCCGGAATGACGAATCCGGCGAATTTCCCCTACGGCCTGGCGACCGGTTTATTTTGGATGCCTAACGCGGCGATGGCCCGCTCTTTTAGTTTGTTTTTC
>JAISDM010000267.1 GCA_031264885.1 Peptococcaceae bacterium
TCGAAGTCCACGTCCAGCCAATCCAGCGGGAATCCCATCAGCACGGAGACCCAGCCCGGGTTCAGGCTTCCTCCCGCCGCGGCATTCAGCCCGTCCGAGTGCCGCCCGTTCTCCTTCCGCTGAGATGGAGGGTTGTTGTTCTTCGCGTCGTTCGCTGCCGGTGTCGGAAAAAACGGCGCGGGCGAGCCGCATGAGTTCTTCGTCTGTTGCCCTGGCGATAAATCCAAGAGTTTGACCGCCGCATTGCTCCCGGCCCGCTCCTGGAACATGGCGGCAGCCTGAAGCCCCGGATTCCCGCGCGAATCCCTCTGATTGGGGCCTCCGTGATCCGCGTCCGACGCGCGCGGGGTAGGGAACAGATGCGCTATCTGGTCGTTCAGCGTCAACAGGCGCCCCTCCTTCATGCTTTCCGCGAAGCGCTCCTCCGACTGAGCGCCGCGTGAGCACCCCGCGTCCGGCGTCCTGAAAAGGACAGGGTGGTTCACCTGGTCCTGGAGGCGTATGCACTGACCCTTCCTGATTCTCTTCATCATGCCGGCCGCATCCACGGAACCATGGCAGGGATCGTCCGCCATCGGCGTGCGCCACAAAAAACACCCGCGCCCTCCTGTGCCGCGCTCCGACAGCCGCAGCTTCAAAATGCCAAATCCCAACGGAGTAGCCAAGACGCTCCAGGTCCGAGCATACGTCGTCAGCGGCAATTCGCACGATGCCAGGTACGTTTTCAGCCACGACCCAACGTGGTCTAGGCTCTCCGACCAGGCGCGAAAATTCCGGCCAGAGATATCTCTCGTCGTCCCTCCCTTTCCGCTTGCCAGCCACGGAGAAGGGTTATTATTGGCAGGGGAAACCTCCGTGGATAAGTTCGATTGGCGGCACTCCTGCATCTGTCAGCACCTCCTTTGACAATGTTTTCACGTCCCCGAAGACAGGGACGCCCGGCCAGCGCTTACGCAAGACTGCCTGGCAGAACGGGTCCCGCTCGCACATCGCGGCGGTCCGTATGCCAGCGGCTTCGGCGGCAAGATCCAGCCCACCTATTCCTGAGAAAAGCGATAGGGCGTTGATCTCAGGCATCTTTCGCCACCCCGTCTTCGCTTACGGGAACAGGAAATTTCACAATTCCGCCGCTCCCGGCGTAAATTTTTTCCTCAAGGCATGTGCTGAACAGCCGGTTCCGGCTGAGCCAGCCGTCCAGTTCCTCAACCGGGTAAAATATCAATTTGTTAGAATACCTGACATATTTGGGGCCGGGGTCCATTCCGCCCCGTTTCGCCTTATACCGGCATGTACGGAGAAATGAGACCGACCTGCCGATATATTTTGCCGCGTCGCGTTCGTTAAGCATCCTCGGCGCGATTTTTACAGGCCGCGCGCCCTCCGCCTGTTCCTCGCCAAGAATCTGTAAACTCAGCTCTCCGGCGAACAGATCTATGGCTTCCCTTGCGCCGGTTACGGGAATCTCCGCGCTGACATGAAAAACCCCCTTTTCGAAGCGGATACTTATATTGTTTGGCACTGCCATCACCGCCTGTCACGGTAGAATCTGACGCCCGGGGCAGCCGGGCCGGAAACCGCGTTCTGTTCCCCAGGCATCGGTATAATTCTATGCATGGTTTTTGGGAGCGAATACATTTTTGAGGGGCGGATATCTCAACGCGCCGCCGGGCGCGTTTTACGGCAATGGGACGTGTCATGGCTGACGGTGGGGAAAAAATTTAGCCTTAGCGAAGAAAAAGCGCCGCCGTATAACGAAACGGCGGCTTCGCGAAAATGTTGAAACATTCTCTTAAGATATTGTGAAATACTCTTAAATAAAGAGGCTGTCCGGGGATTGAGCCTCCCGCCCCCCTCTGGCTGACGGTATTCCGGGGGGTATCCGAAGTTTGTGCTGGACGCTGGACAGTACCGCTTTGACGGGATTGGCAAAATAGAGGGATGTCAGAAAATATGTTTGGAAAATAAATTTTGGAGGACATACGGAGGACAGAGAAAATAAAAAGGGCTCAGGAAAATCTCCTGAACCCTTGCTATTCCTTGGTGGGCGACACAGGGATCGAACCTGTGACTTCTTCCGTGTGAGGGTGTCTCAGGCGCTTTTTTGAGTTGTTGCCATTTCTGGGTTTTTGCCGTAAATCCTGATACTGCAAGGGTTTATCTTTATATCCGTTTTCCTCCTTGTTCTATTTTTACCCATGTCTTATACTCTCTATAGAACAAATACAGAACAAGGAGGCTGGGGAAAATTATGAGAACTCATCTGACTCAATCCTATGTCAGCTCCCTCAAGCCGGACCCCGGCAAGGCGCTGTGGATAACAGACGACGAGATCAAAAACCTAAAACTCTACGTCGGAGCCGGCGGCTCGAAAGTCTGGTATCTATATTATTACGGCTCTGACGGCAAAAAAGCAAGCAAAAAACTTGGGGCGGCGGACAAACTCACTGTGGCGCAGGCCCGGATGCTCGCTCAGGATGTCGGTGGGCGGGTCATCCGGGGCGAGAATGTGAAAAAAGAGAAACCATCTCCAAAACTCACTTACGGAGAATTTCTGCGGGCTCACTACGAACCCTGGGTTCTCGCGAACAGGAAAACCGGGCGTGAGACGATGCAAATTCTCCGCAGTACCTTTGAATTTCTCATGCCCAGGCCCGTCGCTGAACTGTCGGTCATGGAGATAGAGCAATGGCGCACGATGCGGATAAAAGAAGGCCGGAAGGCCGCCACGCTCAACAGACAGATTACAGCCCTCAAATCTACGCTCAGCTGGGCGCTCGACCGCGAAATCATCGAAAGGAAGCCGCTGGAAAAGCTGGGCAGGCTCTCGGAAGCGGACAGCGAGAAAAAAGTGAGATACCTGTCTTCCGATGAGAGAGAGCGGCTTTTCAATGCGCTTGATGAACGGGAGGAACGGATCAGGACAGGCAGAGACAGCCATAACCAGTGGTCGCGGGAAAGAGAGCGGTCAGCGCTCCCCAATCTGAGAGCCGCTTATTTCGCCGATCATCTGAAACCGATGATTATTGTTTCCCTGAACACAGGTATCAGACAGGGGTCATTATTCCGGCTATGCTGGAGCGACATTGATTTTCAGGAGGGAATTTTGACCGTCAGGGCTGTAAACTCGAAAAACGAAAAGACAGTCCATATCCCAATGAACGGGACTTTAACGCGCGCGTTGAAGGAATGGAAAGAACAAACGAAGGGCGATGGCGGGAAACTTGTATTTCCGTCCCCTAAAAGCGGTGAGGTAATGGACAACTGCAAAACCGCCTGGGCAAGGCTTTTGAAGGATGCTGCAATTCCAAATTTCCGCTGGCACGACATGCGGCATGACTTCGCGTCCTGCCTTGTTATGAACGGTGTTGACCTCAACACCGTCCGTGAACTCATGGGACACGCTGATCTCAAGATGACGCTGCGGTACGCGCATTTGGCGCCATCAGTCAAAATGAAGGCTGTGGAGACGCTGGACGGGTAATCAAAAATGACGTGTTCTTAAATATCAAAATTCTGACTTAGAAGCCGCCAGTTATATCGTAGGCATTGCGGTCTCTAACTGATGTATACTTACAATAAGATGTTCCCGAAGGGGCTGAATAATGATGCCGTATGATCCCCGGATACCTTATGATGAACTTCCTCCGCTGCCCCCCGCAAGAGACGTGGAGACAAAAAATGTCCTAAAACAATGTTTAGGCGCGACGAGAGCCCTGGCGGAACTTAAAGGAATAGGAGACCTCATTCCGAACCAAGCTATACTTATCAACGCTATCCCTTTGCAGGAAGCAAAGCTGAGTTCGGAAATCGAAAATATCGTTACCACACAGGACGAACTTTACAAAGCCGCTTTAGACGAAGGGATGACCGCCGATCCTCAGACCAAAGAGGTTCTTAGGTATCGCACAGCTCTCAGGCACGGCTTTAACGAAATTTCAAAAAACCGTTTCTCCATCGGCCTGATCCGGGAAGTCTGTTCGATTCTTCGCGGCGCAGATATGGATTTCAGGTCTCAGTCAGAGAACGTCTTTATCGGCAACCCCATCACCAGGCAAGTGCGCTACACCCCGCCGAGCGGAGGCGCGGCGGTCAGCGAAAAGCTCGATAATCTCGAACAATTCTTGTTGCTGCCCGGGGATGAAGGACCGGACCCCCTGGTGCGAATGGCCATGGCTCACTATCAATTCGAGGCTATCCATCCATTTATCGACGGGAACGGACGTTCAGGGCGTATTTTGAATATCCTCTATCTCATCCATTCAGGTTTGCTGAAGATTCCTGTTCTTTACCTCAGCCGGTATATTATCCGCACGAAAAGCGAATACTATAAACTGCTTAGAGGTGTCACAGAGAATGATTCCTGGGAGCCATGGATACTCTATATCTTGAAAGGTATCGAGGAAACCGCTGTATGGACAAAAGAAAGAGTCGAAGCCATCCGCGGCTTGTTCGAGGATACTGTACTGCTTTGCAGGGAAAAAGCTCCTAAGGTCTATTCAAAGGAGCTCATTGAAGCGATATTCGCGCAGCCGTACTGCAAAATATCGTTTTTGACGGAAGCAGGCATCGCCAAACGCCAGAGCGCGTCTTTATATTTGAAAGAGCTTGAGCGCCTGGGCATTCTTCAAAGTGAAAAACGGGGCAGGGAGAGTATTTATAAACATCTGGCGCTTCTTGATATTCTCACGCGGTAACCGCCCAAATGATATGTCGGTTTTCCGGCCTAAAATCGACATATCAAGGAAATATGTCGATGGCGCCGACATATTGGACAGCGCACGTGACAGGCGCACAATTAGAAGCGATATTTGGGGCCTGTCCTCAAAAACTCTTAACAAATGCCAGTGATAGATATAGAATTGTTAAAAGCAAAAATAAAATATACCGGTGGTTCAGATTATGGTGTTTTTCAATGGCTGTTAAACTGTTAAACGAAATCCTGAAGGAATTTCTGTTCAAGGGACCGAAGTCCGAGACCCGCTTCATATCCGGCTTCCTGGAGAAAACCCAGCCGCCGGGGGAGACGGGTGAACCGGAGGAAAACAAGCCGGCTGGCTTGCGGCCGTCACTAAACTGCTGCGCCTGTACCAGGAACAGCCGGAGGGCGGGGAGGAGGACGTACAAAAGGAGCCCGAAATCGACCGCGAGGCGTTCGACAAGGTATATACGTCTATCAAGGGGCTGTATCTCTTTTGGCTGGACTTCGCGGTCTTCAACATGCTCAGGCACACTAACAGGCCGAACGCGTTCAGGGATGAGATGAGCAAATACATCCGCCTCTACAACGACAAGCACCGGTCAAGACGAAAGCTGATGGCTGGTATCGTCGGGCAATACAAACACTACGTCACGCACTACCTCGAAAATGCGCCCTCCCCAGAAAAGCTTGACCCGGGCGCCGGGCTGGAGACCGCGGCCTTCCTTGACGCGATGACCACAGCGGGGGTCGTGCGCGCGTGTTCCCGCGTCAGCCGGGAGGAGATACGGGAGTACTTCGCCGGCCGGCACGAGTACATACTGATGTGGCTGCGTCCCCTCGAATCACGGATAAAGGGCGGCACAGTGATAATGAAACAGCGGCGCTAGGGAGTGCTTACACGGGGTATGCCATGAACCCAAAGTATGCTTAGGCGCTTAATAATTCAGACTAACCGGGAATCTGAACCATTTTTTCATCCGCCCCCGCCGAACGCCTCCCTGACCGCCCCGAATATCTCCCGCATGAGTTCCTCGCGCTCCGCGTCGCGCCCGTCGCCGGATTCGCCGGAAAGGCGGGCGCTGTAGCTGAGGCCGCTCGCCGACATGCCGGGGCCGCTCAGAGTGACGTCGGCGCGCCCAAGTTCGCCCATGCCCTCGTGAGTGAAGGAGAATGTCACGCGGGGGCCTTGTGCGTGGATGGATTCCTCAGTATGCATCCAGTCAGACAGGCGGGACAGGCCGCGCTCCAGGCGGGCGCGCGGTTCGCGCAGCGCCCCGGCAATGGCCCGTTCAGCTTCGGATTCCTCATGAAAACCACCATCCGCGTAGCCGGGAGTGACACTGGCTCCGCTCCCCTCCGCCTCCGCCCGGCGCGGAACGGCCATCGCGGAGGAGGGAAGGGTTTTGATTAGGCCCTCGTTGTAAAAGACGCGCTGTACCATGTCCGCGATGCCCTTCATTTCGCGCATCTTACGCTCCCATTCGCCGCAGCCGGGAACTTCACCCTGTTTGCCCGGTTCGTCCGGCCCTCCCTCCATCCTGCCCCGTATGTTCTTGACCGACATATCGCGGCAGTCGAACGTGACGTATACGCGCCCGAGTTCCATCCCGCCGGGCGGCGGGCCTTTAGCCCTGAAGGTCAGTATCTGGCCCGGCACGGAGGGCTCGGTCTCAGCCGAGCAGATATATTCCCCCGGCAATTTCCTGGAGATTTTCTTGAGCGCCGCCCTCGTATTCACACCGATCAGGCGCTCCCGACGCTCACGCTCCCCGGCATTCAGCGCCGGAGGCGCGTCCGGGTCCGGCGGGGTGTTTAAGTTATTTTGCGGCGTTATGCCGTCCGGCCCGTCCAGGGAGCTCATTATTTCGTCCTTGCGCCTGAGCAGGAACGTATATATCCAAAGCCGCAGTTCCTCATATCCGTCCCGCACAAAAACGCCGTGCCCCGGCAGTTCGCTGTAGAACACGTTGCTCTCCACCGCGGCGCCGCTCTCCAGGGACGCGCCGCCCTTAGAGTATTTTAGAAAGGCTTTGTTGCAAGCCCCGTACATTTTGAATGTGACGCCGGTTACGCACGCTTTGCCCTTTCGCCCCGATTTGTACGCGGCCAGGAAATTATTGATATACGCGCGTTTACACTCCAGTTCCTCCGCGTCGGCGCTCGTGCGGAACGCGTGGTAATCAATCCAGAACAGATACACGCCCTTAATCATGGGGAGCAGGAAGCCGAATTGCTTCCGTTCGGGCAATGGTCCCCGCTCCGGCCCCGTGGAGTTTTCCGGGTTTTTTAGAGTTTTTTGAGTTTGCCTTATCACTTCTTCAGTAAATTTGCTGATAAATTTCCTCTCGGTAATCGAATGCGTAAACAGAATATCGTATAGGGTACCGTCGTCGTATAAATTCCCCATGGAGTCCCGTCCGTCAGCCTTCATGCACCCACTGTTTCTTCGCCGTGCGGATCAGAGTTCTTCCCTTTCCCTTGGGAGGGACCAGCTTTATCATGTCGGAACCGGGCGGCGAGCCGCGGTAAGCCATGCCTTTGACACGCGCCATGTTATCGTCTATTACATCCCGCGATTCGAGCAGTTCCCCGCCGCGGTAATAAAGGATGCGCCAGCAGGACTTCAGGACTAACAGATTCCGGGTTCTCCTGTAGATCTTCCACATCATCACCCTCCGCTCATCAACGTCCTCCGGCCTGTCGGGAACGCCGCAGGCGCCGATGCAGACGCTGGCGTCCACTTCGCGCGGCAGCACACGCTCGCTCTCGAATATCAAATCCAGCCGCCCCAGCGTTCCAAGGCGCTTGTGGGCGAACGTCATCGTGAAGCGCAGGTTTTCCGCGTCCGCTTCTCCCGTGATCTCGGTATCATCGCCCAGCCAGCGCGCCAGCATCACCATCGCCGCCTGCGACTCCTGAGCGAGGTGGCGTTTCAGCCTTTTGATGTTGTACTCAGGCGACAGACCGTGCTTGTACGTGAACAGCCTTTTCATTCTTCATGGCCTCCACGCGCCGAACGCATCTTTCACGACGGCGGATATCTCCCGCACGAGTTCCCCCCGCTCGGGGTCGCGCCCGTCGCCGCGGTTGCGTACGCTGCAGCGGATGGTTAACATATCCGTTTCGGGGACGTCCAGCTCGATATCCGCACGGCCCAGTTCGCCCATAGCATCGTGGATGAAGTAAAGCGTCACGCGGTTCTCCTGGACGTGAACGGACTCGTTCATGCGCACCCAGCCGGCTATGCGGGGCAGGCCTGACAGACCGCGCGCCACGCGGGCGCGCTCTCCGCTCAGCCTGCCCATGATGGCCCGCTCCGTTTCCGCGACTTTTTCTATGGGTATTTTATTTATTTTATTGCCCCCGCCCTGCTGGATAGCCTGCGGGTCGTCGTAAAAATCGCTGGCCATTTCAATAGATTTTTGCGGAGCGCCCAATTTGAGCCGATGCCGCAAATCGTACCCCGTCCTTTCGTCCAGCACACCGCTCACCATTGCGGCGATCCCGCCCATCAGATCCCGCCTGTCCTTCATGTAACCGTCGTCTTTGCCTGAATACCCGCTGAGGAGGCTGAATTCGCACGTTCCGCGTCCCGTGACGGTATTCCGGCTGTCGCTGTCGTCGAACAGGGGCGCGTCCTCATCCCCGCCGGTATCGTCCGGTTCGCCCAGGATCGCCGTCACATCCTCCACGCTGGCTGAAAATTTCAGCGTTGTGAACCCCAAATCCCCAAACTTGCTGTGGATGAAATACCACGTAAGCCCCTTCAGGCCGTGTCCGGGCTCCACTTTAGAAATTACCGCGCCCTCCGGCAGCCTCTCCGCCAGGCAGGCGGTCAGCCCTTTGAGGCACTCAGTGAGAGCGTGCCCCTCCGCTATCGCCGCCTGCCGCATGACGCCATCTGCAACCGGGGGAGGGGTTTTGATGAGGCCCACATCGTAGAAAACGCGGCACACCATGTCAGTGATGTCTTTCATCTCACTCATTCTCTTCTCCCAGGCCGCGTCTATCTTGCCGTCCGGCCCCCGGGGGGGCGGTGGTTCGTAATAGCCGCGCACGCACAGCATCGACATGTCGCGGCAATTGAACGCAAGGTATATGCGGATGGGCTCTCCGCCCGGGGCGCCCGTCGGCCCGAATGTCAATACCAGGCCCGGCGCGGAGGGTTCGATCTCGGACGAGCATGTATACCTCTCCCGTAATTTTTTCGCGATCTTTTTGACTCCCTCTCTTGTATTTGCCTTGATCAGGCGCACTCTGCGCTCACGTTCCTCAGTATCCAGCGCCGCCATTCCGCCGCCTCCTCTCTGTAGTTATCGCCGGTCCCGCGCGAAAACGCCGCGCCCCGGCAGTCCCGCGTACCGCCCAATATAAGGAGGGGGGCGGCGTCTTGACGCGCAAGCCGCCTTCCCCCCTTCCTGATTTACTTACTTCCGCTTGCCTCTCAGCGCCCGGGCGCCGGCGGCGAGCGCCGCCGCTGATGCCCCGAATGTACCGGCGGCGCACCCTCCGCCGGAGGACGTCCGCGTTTCACCGCCGTCCCCGGGATTATTTGGATCGTCCGGATCATCCGGCGTGTTTGGCTCCTCGAAATACTCATCCGCTATCTCGGCGTCCCTGGTGATGCTCACACCGCCGCCGCCGTTGAAGGCCTGCGTGTGCGATTCGCCGTTTACCGAATAGGTGATGCTGTATATCACGGCCTCCTCGTAGGCGCTCTCAGAGGGGCTGAGCGCCGACAGCGTGAGGATATAGCCCGCCGGGCCGTCTCCCCTCGCGGACTGAGACGAGGCCGGGCGGTTGATGCTGTAGTCGCGGATTACCTTACCCGAGCTGTCCGTGATGAGGAAGGATATGGTCTGCTCCAGGAAACCTCCCGTTATGGCGTCGAACGACACCGGGACGACGTTTTCCGTCATCGGTATCTCGACCTGCAC
>JAISDM010000110.1 GCA_031264885.1 Peptococcaceae bacterium
GTGTCCGCGCCGCCGCTGTCGTTCCGGACGGTCACGGTGTACCGCGCCTGTGTGCCTGCGGAGACCGGCCCGTAGGCGCCGGAGATGGAGGGATGCAGGGTTCTGCCGATGTAATCCACTTCTTTGTCGATCCCGATGTCCGGGGCCGGCGTGGGCGTCGGCGAGGGCTCAATGACGACGGTCGTATCGTCCTCCGCGGGATCGGCGGGCTCATTGGAGTACGCGCCGACCGCCGTGGCTGTCGCGTCGTTCGGGTAGGTTCCCGCCGCTATAAACGAGAGTGTGTAGCGGAGGACCAGATCGTCGCCGACGGCCAGTTCAAAGGCGTCGGCCATGGCGATTCTGCCTTGCTGTTTAAAAATGATATAGTCGTCCGCGGGTACGAGGAATATGGCCGCGTTCGCGCCGCCGCCGGGGACGTGGCTGATTGCCAAAGTTCCGTCGAGGACGTCCCTCAGCCGCGTATCGGTAACGGCGACGTTTTTCAGGGGCTCCCCGCCGCTGTTGGTCACCGTCACAGTGTAGTGTACCGGATCGCCCACAAAAGCAGAGGTTTTATCGGCGCTTTTGTCGATCTCGACTCTCGGGGCCGGCGTGGGTGTGGGCGTCGGCGTTACCGATGCCGTGGGTGTCGGTGTCGGCGCGGGGCCCGTGGGTGTCGGCGTCGGAGTCCCGCTCGGCGTAGGTGTCGGCGTGGGGGATCCGCTTGGCGCGGGGCTGGTGGGCGTCGGCGCGGGGCTGGTGGGCGTTGGCGACGCCGTCGGTGACGGTGTCGGTGTCGGCGTTACCGATGCGGTGGGCGCCGGCGTGGGCGAAGGCGTCGGTGTGGGCGTGGGCGTCGGCAAGGGTATCGGTGTGGTAAAGCCCGCGTCTACATTGGAGAGACGGTATCCGTAAAGCCCGATAGCGTCCTTGGCCGGCAGTATCAGCGCGTCTGTGAAGGCGTCCCGGAGGGCGCCGGCAAAGTTGCCGGTTACATCCGAATCAGTGGCGGCGGCGCCCACGTTTTTCAGCGTTACGCCGGCCCCCTCTTTTTTGAATATCGAATTGGATCCCCCATCCTCAAAGCGCACTTGATAGCTGCCTGCCGCGAGGTTGGTAAATTCGTATTTGCCGTCCGCGCCTGTGACGACGGAGGCGACGTCGCTCCCCAGCGCGTCCTTGGCCCGTTCATAGCCACCGCCGCCATCCGGCGCGTACAGCGTCACCTTGACGCTGGGCAGCGCCTGATCGGCCGGCGCTTGCCGCTGACCGTCCTTGTTCGCGTCCCACCAGGCTATGCCGGAGATCGCGCGGTGTACGACCACCGCCGCCACCTGCGGGGCGTACAGCATGTCTTCGGCCGCCGACGACGTAATCGCGGTGGTGTCGTTGTAATACACATCGCCGCCTCTGTTGTCCGCCGGGGTGAGAGTGATTTTCATCTCATACTTATCCTTGGCGCCGAGAACGCCGGTGAGATAGATGGCCCGCGTTTCCGCTTTCAGATTCACCGTCTGTGTGCCGCCGCCCAGATCATCCGCGCTGACCGCGACCGTCCGGGCAGGCAGAGAGGCAATGGCGAAGTCGCCGCTTTGCACGTCCTTATCCCGCCAATAATCGTCTCCGCCGGTCAGTTCGTGGACGTTGACCACCGTATGGGCGGAAACATTCTCGGGAAAGGATATCTCCAGCTTCTTGGTATAAGTCCCGTGGATCACACTGCCGCGGACATCGCCGTCGTAGGGCAGGACGTCCAGCAGCCGGTAATTGGTGTAATCCACCTCTCCGGGATTTTGATGGGTGACCTTGTAGACGATCTCTTCGCCCATTTCCAGGACGGGATCGTCCAGCATCTTGACCAAGGCGGCCTGGCTCTGCCGAATGACGCCGGCGGTGTACGCGGCCAGGTTGCCGTTGACGGCGCGCAGAGCGCGTCCGTCCCCGATCGCCTGAATGGACGCGGTGTTGACCAGCTGTTCGTTGTTGTATACTTCCGTCGCCGCCGCGGATCCGACGGTGTCGTCCCCGCCCGGCTGTCCGATTCGGGCGGAGTAATGGATGGGTTTCAGAACGCCCGGGCCGGGGATGATGTTCTCAAACACAAATGTGATGACCTGCTGCCCCGAGGCGTTCACTATGACCGAATTCGGAGTGATCTCCTCCGCGCCGGCGGGATTGAAGAAACCGCCGTCGTGATTGCTCTGATCCACGGTGTATGTGCCGCCCATATAGAATTTGGTGGAAGCGTCCACATGGACTTTTTTCGGCAGGGTATCGACGATGGTGACGGTGGTGGGCTGACTGCCGTTCACACCGGGCTTGCCGGAGAGTTGGACGGAAGGCGTCAGGACATAGTCGATCCGGCGTTCCCCCGCGCCCACGTTATAGGCCGATTTCGGCGGGTTCCCCGAGGTAATCGCCTGCTGATCCACGGATTTGGTGACCCGCGCCTCAATGCCCACCACCAGCAGCGAGGCGCCGGACAGCCATCCCGCCGGGGCGTGGGTGCCCGGAACCACCTGACCGCTCGCCGCGTCGTACTCTGCCTTGATATATGGATTCCTTAAAGTAGCCGCATTCTGCGGATAAAGATGATCCACCCGCGCGTCCGGATTGTTCAGTTTGGCCAGTATCTCGGAGTTAGCGCCCAGGCGGGTGTCGGCGAAAGTCATCGACTGACCCTTCGCCTGGGTCCAGATATGCAAGTCGTTGGTGGTCATATAGACGTTGTGCGGTAAAATGGTCTCGGCTGAATCCTGCACCTGAGCGGCAAAGGAGACATAGGTCGAGCCGCTGCCGGCCCAGCCCTCCCTGCCCTCGAACAGCACGGCGACGCACTGACGCCGGCTGAGACCGGCGGCGAGATCCGAGGTATCCGCCAGCAGATCCGCCATGGTCGCGTAATAGCGCAGCATATCGGCGGAATAGCCGCCCGGCTCCGGATCCAGCAGGTGCGTTTTATTCATTTCATCGTCGCTGGTCCAATTGGAACCGTCCGCCTTGGAAACATACAATAATTGGAATTTCATGGTTCCGCCCAATTCCCTGAACGCTAAATCCTGGTTATATATAAACATGTGATCCGGATCCCTGTCATAGGGAAGTCTGCCCATGGTATCCAAGGGCTGAAAAGCGGCGGCGTCGAATTTCTGAAACAGATCGGCCGCGTAGGGATACTGATCGGGATCATTCCCTTGGCTGTTGCTGACGCCGCCGTACACCTGTATCTCCGCGCCCAGAGGCGCCCAAGCGTCCGCGCCCCCTCCGTTGCCGGTGGACAGGTTGCCGCGGGGACCGCCCCACTGCGCGTCGCCCGCGTCCATGCGCCAGGGGTCGCCAAAGAAGGATAACAAAGAGAAGCTGCTCATTTTATCATAACGGCCGGGAGGGACGAGTACCACATCGGCCGTGCTTCTGTCGTCGCCGGTCACAGGCTGGGGGGTTCTTAAAACATTCGGCGTGGACAGCGTGGCCGCCCGAAGATTGTCGTCGGAGATGTCCATGTTGAACACGGTATTCGCGTCCACAGAGGCGGGCAGGGGAAAGAGAACCATCATATATCCCACGGAGAAGCAGCCGGTTCCCATATCTTCGCCCCAAACGGTGGGATAAGCGGCGGTGGCGCCTCCCAGATTGCGCAGAGGCCATTGGTACTCGCCGGCGCTGTTGATGAAGCTGTAGGCGTCCACCTTCACAGTGATTTTGGAACCGGATTGGGTCATCTCCCAGGTTCCGCCATCCGGGCAGGATTGCTCCGCCTCGTTTCTGAGTCCCTCATTCCCCGGCGCGCCGTTAATATGATAATGCCCCTGAGCGATAAAACCCATGTCTCTTCCGCCCAGACCGACGCGCTCCGCCGCGTTATTCGGTTTATAGTCCCACAGCAGGGGCATGATCTGCCCGGGTCCCGTACCGGTCACGTCATCGGACGTATCAAACCCTGTTCCCGCCACTCTCCTCCAAGCCTTCATATCCAGGTCAAAAGTAATTTCTCCCTGAGGCAGTTCCACGCCTTTCAGCTTTCGGACGCTGCCGTCGGGATTGGTCACCATCAGTGTGACGCTGTAGGCGAATATCCGGCCGTTCACGGTTCCGGCGGCCTTATTCTGCGCCTGATCGTTTCCTGTGGCAAAATCCCAGTCGGTTCGTATATTGACGCTGGTATTGCGCTCAAGCCGGATGTTCAGCTGATCCGGCGAGGCGGATACGGTGATGTCGGAAATTTCCACTTTTTTGCGCGTGTTCTGCCCCACAGGTTTCACAGCATCCGTGTCGTCCATCCAGGCGTAAAACTCCGGGGCGATCTTCGCGCCGTTGGCCATGCCCAGCACTCGGACGGCCACAGACAGGTTCCCTTCACCGGGGATCACCGTCGCGTTCTGCTCCGCCTTCATGTGGTAACGTCCGGTCAGGACGACCCCTGACCCGTCCTCCGTCACCAGGGGGTCCTCCAGCCAGAGCATGGCGGACAGGTCGAAATTCGCCTGGGTCCGGTTGAGACCCGGCAGCACGAATCGCACGTTCATGTAGCCGTTTCTGAAATAGGCCGTCACATCCTGATTCTGCAGGGCGGTGATATACCGCAGGGTGAACTGCATGGAATCAAAACTGCGCACAATGTCATTCCGCGGCCCGTCGTCGAGACCGAGTCCGGGGCTGTCGTCCCAGGTGGGTTCCCCGTTGGTTTGGATATCCGGCGTGCCGTCCGTCCAGTCATCCAGCGCGAAGGAGGAAATATAAGCCTCGTTGGCTATAAGCCAGTCCTGGATCTCGCTCACGATCCCGGTGAAGGCGTTGTTTGACTCCGTATCCTGATCCAGAAGCGCGTAAGGCGGCGCCGGTACGCCCCCATCGTCGGAAGCGTAAAAGCCCTCGGCTTCGGGATCAACGGTATCCGCCGGATAACCGTGAACGCGGTAAAGGGTTTCTCCGCTGATGTTCTTGTATCTGTATAATGAGGTAGGCGTCGCCGCGACGGTTATGCCCTCCGCTTCATAATAAGACGGAACGGCAGCTGCCGGATCGGTGTACACGAATTCCGGCGCTTCGTCGGCGCGGGCCCCGTTCTGAAACAGCGGCGAAGCCAGGGATACCCAGATCATGACCGCCGCCAGAACAAAGGCCGTGACGGCCCTGATCCTGCGCATACTCTTGATTTTTCTCAATCTCATGATTCGATTCATCGTACATTAAACTCCTCTCTGGTACTCGTTTTTCGCCGCGTCCTTACAAGAACCGTTAGACAATTCCTTATTCGGCGGCGTGTTCAAATTCCGGGACTCGCGCAAAAAATAAGTCGTACCAGTCAAGTCCCCGCGGCGCGGCGGCCCGTTCAGCTCAGGCGCGTCCGAAAAATTTGCCGCCCTGTGCGGAAAAGTATACCCTTCCGCATAGGTAAAAAAATACGTTATGACTGTATAAAACCGCCAAAAAACGCCGGCTTTGCACAGTCATAACGCATAAAAAAAGTGAGCGGAAGGGTATACCTTTCCGCTCACTTTGGGAGAAACGGTGACCGCTTCGATTTGCGAATTATCTATACTATATGTATTCGCAAGCCGATCTGTTTTTTTGGGGGGTCGGACGCGCGCGTTTTTACGCATCCAAATTTTCCTCTATTTTCTTTATGAATAGAAGTATACTCCGTTCCCGCGGCGGATTCAAGATTTTGTTTGAAAATCCGCAATCGCGGTTTGACAGAATGTACCGTGAACAGTACGTCCGTAGGGGCGGCATTCTGCCGCCCGTCCCCGGCGAACGCGGATTCCTGCTGCCATCCGGGTTTATCTGTCTCCGTCATTCCGGGCTTGCGCCGCGCGCCGGAACGTAGTAGAATAAGCTATGCGAACAAACAATTATCAAACACAGGCAGATCTGTCGCGGGAGCTTTTTCTGACTTTCGATCAGGAAGCGGTGATCCGGAAATTAAAGCTCCCCCACGACGGCGAATATCTTTATGTGCGGTTTATGGATGTTCCCCTGCGCGTCGGACGCGCCACGGGAATCATTGAGGGCTGCGGGGACGGCGATACGGAGACGCCCATCGCGGTGTACGACTATCTCTGCTGCTCTCATGAGAACAGAAACCTTTCAGGCACATGGGTCACCACGGAAAGCGTCGGCCTGTCGTTTCACCGCGGACTGACCTCTGGCGGCCTGTTCGCTCAAATGGCCCAATATTTCGACGCGCGCCCGGCGGAGCTTGAGACCGCCTGCGCCACCCTCGGCGGTCAGAAGCGCGCGCCGGGGAACGTCTGCTCTGTGCTGCCCTTATTTGACGAACTTTTTGTCTGGCTGCAGTTCTGGCGCGGGGACGATGAGTTTCCGGCAAAACTGACGCTGCTGTGGGATCAAAACGTAACCCAATATGTCCACTACGAAACGCTGTATTATATAGCCTCCATGATGTTCGCCAGGCTTAAACTGAAGGGGTTATATGCTCAATAAAATCGCGGTTTACGGCAAGGGCGGCATCGGCAAATCCACGATCAGCGCGAATTTATCCGCGGCCCTGACGGAGGCAGGCGTTCATGTGCTGCAAATCGGCTGCGACCCGAAGCACGATTCTACCCGTCTGCTGACGCGCGGGCAAAAAATCACAACCGTCCTTGATTATATGCGTGTCACAGGTCACGCGGACTGCCGGATAAAAGACGTGCTGTTCGAGGGCTACGCGGGCATAGGCTGTGTGGAAGCGGGCGGCCCTAAGCCGGGCGTGGGCTGCGCGGGCAGGGGGATCATCTCCGCCTTCGAGCTGCTGGAGCGCTTTCATGTGGAGGATCATTACGACGCCGCGATCTACGACGTGCTGGGGGATGTGGTTTGCGGCGGTTTTGCCGTGCCCATCCGGCGGGAATACGCGGATACGATATTCATCGTCACCTCCGGTGAGTTCATGGCGCTGTACGCGGCAAACAACATCCTGCGCGGGATCCGCAATTATGACGGCGAGGAGCGGCGTGTGGCGGGCGTCGTTTACAACCGGCGCGACGTCGGCGGCGAGGACGAGCGCGTCGCGCGCTTTGCCGAAGCCGTGGGGCTGCCGGTATGCGCGGTCGTTCCCCGAAGCGGCGCCTTTGCCCGGTGCGAGGCGGAAAACAGAACACTGATCGAAGCGGGTTACGAGCCCGCCGGCGTTTTCAGGGATCTGGCGCGGACGGTCCTCAGCGGCCTTCGGCTTCATGAAGCCATCCCCCTGACGGACGACGGCCTGGAAAGCGTCGTATTCGGAACAGGCGGCGCGGTCAGCCCGGCCTCCGTGCCGGCGGGCGCGGCGAGTCCGGCAGCGCCAACAGGCTCAGCGGACGCGGTGAACCCGGCAGAGCCAACAGGCTCGGCAAACGCGGCGAACCCGGCGCCCCCGGCGGAAGCGGACAACGCCGCCGCAGGCAACGCCGCGGACGAATCGGAACCCGCCGCCGCCGCGGACGACGGCTGGAAGCGGACGCGCGGCGAAAACGCCTCCGGGGAGCTGGTATCCCTCAACGTATTGTACGACGACCCGCTGCACGGCTGCGCCTTCAACGGCGCGGTCACAATGGGCGTCCATCTGACGGACGCGGTGATCCTCGCCCACGCGCCGCAAAGCTGCGCGTACATTTCATATCAGACAATCAGCTCGTCAGGCAGGCGGGGGCTGTTTGAGCGCGGCGCGCTGCTGCCCAGCGCCGTATCGCCCAACCTGGAATGCAGTTTTATGGACGAAAACGACGTAATCTTCGGCGGCGCTGACAAATTGGAAGCCAAGGTGCTTGAGATCAAGAAAAAGAAACCCAAGGCGATCGTGGTCGTCAGCTCTTGCCCCTCCGGTATCATCGGGGACGACATCAGCCGCGTGTTGCGCCACGCCGACGCGGATACGCCCATTATCCCGGTCAAAACCGACGGCAATCTCACCGGCGACTATTTGCAGGGCATGTTGGAAGTGTACACGTCCCTGGCGCGCGGGATCATCAAACGGGACGCCGAAACCGTTCCGGATACGGTGAACGTCGTCTTTGAAAAAGTGGTGGCAAAGAACACAGGCTCCAATTTCAAGGTCATTGAAGGATTTCTGCGGCGGCTGGGCCTCAGCGTGAACTGTCGCTTCTTGTGTGAGACGACCTTTGACCGGCTGCGGAACTTCACCTCCGCGCCGCTCAGTCTGCTGGCGTATAACGACTATACGGGCCGGCTGCTTCAGAGGTTTTTCACCGATGAATACGGCTGTACCTTCTTGGATGAGGGCTTCCCCGTGGGTTTTGACGAGACAAAAAACTGGATCCTCCATGTGGCGGATTTTTTTGGCAAAAACCGCGCGGCGGAGGACATCATCCGGGAATGCGAAAACGGTTACCGGGAACGGATGGACGCCCTGAAACCGGTTCTGCGGGGCCGCAGGCTGATGGTCGTCACGTTTAACCACAACATCGACTGGATATTAAAGGCGGCCATGGACGCGGGCATGGAGATCGTGAAGATCGGCATACTGAAATTCTCCCAGGACGCCGGGTTTGTAACCAGACTCGGGGCGGATCTGAACGTGGAAGAGGATTACGACGGAAGCAGCCGCGGCGCCGATATACTCAAATACCGTCCGGACGTCATGCTGACCAATTACAGCTTCGCGAACGAATCGGCGGCCGTTTTGTCGGATACGATCCCTATGTGCCCCGACGTGGGCTTTTATTCCGGGCTGGATATGACCGGCCGCTGGGCCGCCTTACTGGAAAACAATCTGCGCGGGGAGTGGATGGACGATCAGCGATTCGTTAACAAATATTACGCCTGACAGCCTTTCCGGGATCATTTTCGCCCTGGAGGGCGTCGCCCGGACGACGGTGCTGCTCAACGGCCCCACGGGATGCAAGTTTTACCACAGCGCCATCTCCGACAACCAGATGATCCGGCAGCGCGCGTTCGATCCGCTGCTTTTTCCCGAGGTATGGTATTTCGGCCAGCCCAGGGTGCCCTGCACCTATTTAGGCAGCCGTGATTATGTGTACGGCAGCCGTGACAAGCTGATGGACGCGCTGCCTTATCTGGCCGGCCGCCCGGCCTCCGACCTCATCTGTATCGTGAACTCGCCCGGCGCGGCGCTCATCGGCGACGACCTGCGCGGCATCGTGCGCGAAGCCCTGCCGGACACGCGCTGTGTTACGGTTGAGACACCGGGCTTCTCAGAGAATATTTTTGCCGGCTATGACCGGGCGGCGCAGGCGCTTCTCAGTCAGCTTGATTTTTCCAAAAAAACCGCGCGCCCCGCCACCGTCAACCTGCTGGGCTTATCCATCTTTCATCGGAACTTTCAGGGGGACCTGGCCGAAATGACGCGGCTCCTGAACCTCTGCGGCTTAGAGGTAAACTGCGCGCTTTTTGCCGGGTACGGTCTGGACGCTGTCCGCGCCATGCCCGAGGCTGCCTTGAACATCGTGCTGTATCCCGAATCCGGGCTGACGGCCGCTCAACTGCTGGAAGCGGCATACGGAACCCCGTACACCGTCTGTGACGGCCCGCCCGTGGGATTTTCGGCGACCGAAGCGCTGATGGCCAGCCTCTGCGGCCGGCTCGGACGGGATGGCGCCGCCTTTGAGGAAGAAAGCGGACGCGCCAGAGGGCGCGCCTATACGCACATTTCCCGTGTACACTCGCTCAGCGGGCTGCCGAAAGGGGTCAAATTCGCCCTGGAAGGGACCTATTCCGAGCTTTACGCCTACACCCAATTCCTTGTGGGCTATTTCGGCATGATTTTGGACAGCGTCTCGGTGTTTTGCCCGGAACGCGGCGAATACAAACAAAAATACCTCTCGCTGCTGGATTCTCTGGGCATGTCCGCCGCTCTGGAGCGCGGATTGCTTGAAACGGACGCGGAGCTGGTCTTCGCCAGCGGCGGCTCAATCGCGGCGCTGAAACTGCGCAAACGGGAATTCACAGGCATAGAGATCGCCCTCCCGACCCTGGGCTACATCGACGTGCTGCCAAAGGCCAATTTCGGCTTGAGCGGCGCGCTGCTGCTGACGGAGCAGGTGCTGAACGGGCTGCTGTATTGACCGTATCGACCTGCGATTCGTAATTTGGAAATTCGCGTCTGTCAAGGACGGGCGGCAGGATGCCGCCCCTACAGGCGCGTCGTTCACGGTACCGTAGGGGCGGCATTCTGCCGCCCGAAATCCGGATCCGCTCGCAATTTGCTCAGGCGCATTTCGTTAAACAATGCCAAACTGCGAATCGCAGGTATCGACGATGGTATTTGACTTCAATGAAAGTTCATGTTAAAATATGGATAAGCGTCAGTTGGAGGTAAAAATAATATCCATGAACACTGAGAATACTGAGATTTTTATCATCGCCGGTTTTTTGGGCGCGGGCAAAACAACGCTGATTCAGAAGCTGCTCAAGGAGGCTTTTCAAGGGAGCAAGGTCGCCCTGGTTGAAAATGATTTCGGCGAAATAAACGTAGACGCCGCGCTGCTTAAATCCGGCGGCGTGGAAGTGGCGGAGATCAGCTCAGGCTGCGTCTGCTGCACGCTTCAGGGGGATTTTGTCCTTGCGCTGCGGGAGTTAATCAGGCGTCTCGGCCCGGATAAGATCCTTATTGAGCCTTCCGGGGTAAGCAAGC
>JAISDM010000112.1 GCA_031264885.1 Peptococcaceae bacterium
CGCCGTCAGGCAAGGCGGAGGAAGGAGGCATACCCGGGGCGGTATGGCGACTGACGACAACGCAGCCTGGCGGCGAAAGGGCAAGTGAAAACATCAGGTTATTGTTTAACAAGTCCTAATCGTTTCATTCCCGGTAAAATATGAAATCTCGTCACTCATTGTCAGCCCCCGCTATTTTCTCTCTTGTTCTATTGCGTTAAGCGAGTTAAATTATATCACCCCGGCGCCGCGTATTCAACTGCTCCGCCGCGGGCACTTCCATTCGTAGTTTGAAAAACAATATTTTTTTATCGTTTTTTAATAATTTTATATTGCATCCTGATAAATTTTGTGCTATGCTCTACAAAAAGAAAGAAGGGTAGGCTGCTTCCATGTGGACAAAATCCCATTCACTGACATTATCAAGATTCATGACCTCTTTATTCCTGCTGCTTGTGACCGCGGGCGCGCTGGGAATGCCGCTGATCCTGAACTGGTACATCGGTTACGCGGGCAAGAACAGCGATATCTATCTCCGCCTGCTGTATACCCTCCGGATCAGCGCCATACCGGCCTTCATCGCCTTGATTTGTCTTGGCAGGCTGCTGAAGAACATCGACGGCGGCCAGATATTTGTCAGCCGCAACGTAAGACTGCTCCGAATCCTTTCCTGGTGCTGTTTTACCGCCGCCGGCATATTTCTCGTCATGACTTTTAATTACGTCACCGGTTTGTTCGTCGTCATTTCGGCCGCCTTCATGGGTCTGATCCTCCGGGTGGTCAAAAACGTCATCGCGCAAGCCATCGAACTCAAACAGGAAAACGATTTGACCGTATAGCGGACGCGCGCCTCGGCGGGAACGGAAGCCGCGTATTCAATACGCCGCCGGCCGGCTGCGGCGGCGATCTCCCGCCAAATGTAGCTGAATGATTAGGAACGGAAGTGAGCGTATGCCGATTATTGTCAATGTGGATGTGATGCTGGCCAAACGGAAGATGTCCTCAGGCGAGCTGGCGGCCCGGATCGGAATCACGCCGGCAAACCTGTCTATTTTAAAGACCAATAAAGCCAAAGCCATGCGTTTTTCTACTTTGGAAGAAATTTGCAGGGCGCTGAACTGTCAGCCTGGAGACATCTTGGAATTTCAGGAAGACGGCGCCGGGAAGGAGAATGAGTTACATGAACATGAACGGAATCAATGAACACGCGGTCAATACCGTAAGCGCCGACGACGCGCCCGAATCCGGCGGCTGCGCTGGCGGCGCGGTCAACACGGTCGAATCCGGCAACGCCGCGATCAGCGTGGCCGAATCCGACGCAGTTGCCGTGATCAGCACAATCAAACCCGCTGACGGCGCCGGCGTTACGGTCAACATGACCGAACCCACTGACGGCACAGTCGCCACAGTCAGCGTAATCGAATCCAGCGGCGGCGGCACAAGCGGCGCGGTCAGCGTGGTCGAATCCGGCGCCGCGATTGAACCCGCCGTCTACGTTTCCGGCGGAACGAAGGAAAAACCGGCTCGTCTGAGGCTTGATCCCGCCGCTGAACTCGCCGGCGAACCCGCCGGCATATCTCTGGATTGGCGGTTCACGGCTTTTTTGCCGGTAATGGGCTTTTTATTCATCAAATGGGTGGCAAAGGGCGGCGGCCATGGAATCAGCGTAACGGTGTTCACGCTGATGTTCGCGGCCACGGCGCTGCTGTGGTTCAAGGCGCGGGATATCCGGCCCTCCAAAGGCGTCTATCTCTACTTGGGCTGGATCCTCCTGGCCGCCCTCAGCTTCACGCTCTATCGGAATCCGATGCTTGAAACGGTTCTGCTGCTATTGATCATTGCCGCGGTTCCGTATTTCTTTGCCGCCGCCTGTGAAGTCAGGACGGAAAACCGGCTCGGCGGCTTCCTGATTCTGGACGCCTGGGACGCGCTGTTGTCCATCCCCCTCGGCGGCTCCGCCGCTTGTTTGTCCGCGTTCAGCGCCGGACTCAAACGCGGGCGGCTGAGCAAGGGCGTTCTTTTTACACTGCTGGGCGTTTTACTGACACTGCCGGTGACCATGGGCGTGGCTATTTTGCTGCGGCAAGCGGACGCCGCTTTTGACGCCCTCTGGCTGCGCCTGAATCAGCGATTCACGCTCACGCTGACGGACAACATCACCCAGGCGCTGCTGTCTCTCCCGGCGACCCTCTACTTATTCGGCCTGTTTTACGGAACGAACGCGCGCAAAGGCTCCCCCAGCCGCACGCCGGAGCAGGCGGCCGCTCTGGCGAACCGCTGCCGGCTGCTGCCCGGCGCCTTTGCCGCCGGCGGCATAACGCCCCTGCTGTGCATGTACGCATTGTTTTTTCTCTCCCAAACAGCCTACTTTCTCGACGCCTTCAAAGGGCTCCTTCCGGTGGGCATGACCTACGCGGAATATGCCAGGCGGGGATTCTTTGAGTTGTGTACCGTCAGCGGAATCAACCTGGTTTTGATCGTAACGCTGGCGCTCTTTGCCCGGCGCGGCGCCGGAATCATGAGAAAAATTTACACCCTGACGCTGTCCCTTTTTTCTATAGCGCTGATTGTGATCTCACTGCGAAAAATGCTGCTGTACATCGGCTATTACGGCCTGACCCCCAAACGCCTGGCGACTTCCTGGTTCATGGTATTTCTGCTCCTTGTGTTTCTGCTGAACATTCTGTGGGTCTTCCGCCCCTCCTTCAACCTGGTTCGATGGTCGGCGGCGGCGGGCGCGGTCATGCTCCTGATGTTCTGTTACGCGGACATCAGCGCGCTGATCCCGAATTACAATGTGGACGCCTACCGGGACGGCCGCCTGGCGCAGCTGGATCTGGACATACTGCGCGATCTGGGAGACGGCGCGACGCCCCGCCTGCTGGAGGTCATGCTGGATGAAGAAATGGACGGCGGCCTCCGGGAGAGCGCGCGGATGATCCTGTGGGAACGGGCGAGTCAGGTAAGGCGGCAGGATATGGACGCGGCGATGGATTGGCGGGGCTGGACATTGGCCGGCAGCCGCTCCGGCCGTCTGCTCCGCGAACATTCAACCCAGATCCTCGCGGGCCCGCCCGCCCTTTAGAACGTGATCGTAATTGCATCCAATTGTTTATCAATACGCTCGTGCCCGGATAGCAATACGGGTCGGGCGAGCGATAGTTATAATTGTATTGACTCACTTCATCACCTTCACCGTATATTGCGCCACAAGCTGCTTGATTTTTTCATCAGCGCTGACCTCGCCGGACAGACAATCGCGCACATCGGCGGTGTCGCGTTCCGTCAGCGGCATATCCTCCATAGCCATCGTCGCCTTTATATAGCGCAGATCCTTTTCTCTCTGCTGGGTCAGTTTAACTGTTTTCATTTTGCTCACCCCTCTCATCAACTTTTCTTCCGCCGGTATCGCTCTCGTATCTTTTTCTTATCGCCGCTATTGTCTTCGGGTTTGATTTTGCACGCCTTTCTACCGCGTGTTGCCTTGCAGCCTGACATAACCTGTTTCTTCAACAAGGCTCTGCCCCTGTTCGGATAGAATCCAGTCAACTAGCTTCCGCGTGTTCCCGGCGACCTCCCTTTCCTTGTCGGTCTCATATTTCCGGTTTGTTACGGTGACGGCGTAGAAGTTATCGGCAAAGGGATACGTCCCCTCCGCGATGGCCTGAACGGTGGGCGCCGCGCCGTCAATGGCAAGCAGTTTCACTTTTTTCATATCCTCGTCATTCAGCATATGATTGATATAGTAACGGAACGAATAACCGATGGCGTTTTTGTAATTCTTGTAATCGGCGACGGCGGTATAAAGCCCCATCATCATACCGTAGACTTGATCTTTCCTTGCTTCGATGATCGGCGCGCCGCCCATGATCTTCCTCAAAGCAATTTGACTTCCCGAATCTTCGGGACGCTGATAGGCTTCGATGGCGCCCTTGACGCCGCCTTGCCCTATATCGCCCCAATCGGTTATCGCGCCGGAATAAACAGCGCGAACCTCGTCTTGCGTCAGTCCGTCGATTGGGTTCTTGCTGTTCACAAGGAATACGAAAGCCTCATGTCCAATCGGCGTGAGTTTCAGCTCCAAGCCCATATTCTCAGCCATTTGGCGCTGCTTATCGGAAACATCCATAAGAAAAGCGATATCGGCATGGCCGTGTACCAGGTTTTCGAACGCGCCTTGTGTACGGCTGCAAACGACAGGAGAAAATGCGGCGAGGTTATCCTTAATCGCTTCAATCTCCATATCATCTTCCGGCACAATGCCGTACTTTTGAATATATTCTTCATAGGTCAAGCCGTAATCGCTTAAATCCCCATAACTCTCATAAACGCCCGCAGGGTATGCGCCGCGGACAAACGCTGCGTAGAGCGGATATAACGCTGTCGCGCCGTCAAGCCGCGGCAAATTCTCTGTTAAAGTCAGCGCCGACGGCTCATTGAGGCTTGCGGCGAGTGTACCGCTCTCAAATGGCTGGTACGTCCAAAGACGGATCTCTTCATCGCCTTCAGGCACTTCCAGGAAACTGTTTTTGTAACTCTGCGCTCCTGCCACCGACCCTGTGATGACGACGAGCGCCGCCGCGAGCGAGACAGCAGCGACGCGGCGCGGCTTGACGGCAAACGGTTTCCAAACAAGAAGAAGGAAAAGAATAAACAGACCGATGCATACCACATAAGCCAGCCACAGAGACGAAACGCCGAACAGCCTGTTCATCAGCGCCGAACCCGTCATCAGTTCCGTATAAAGCCAGAGTATAAAAAGCGCCTCGGCACAAAGTATGCTGCCGCCTATTTTGGCAAGTAAATACCCCGCGCCTCTCCGGTTTGCCGCAATTCCCGCTACTACGGCGGCAAGCGGCAGAGCGACCAATAAAACGAGGAATAGTATTCCTGTCAGCACACCAGCATACATAACTTTGCTCTCCTTGCCGTCATCCTTGTACAGGATGATCTATTGATTGAGTATTTTCTTATTCTATATTGAAAAACAAGCTGAATCAACAAGCAAATTAAATTTTCCATTCTGCCGCCCGTCTTTGACAGCCGCGGACAAGCCGTTGCGCGTCCCCGCGCCGTATGTTATACTCGTGTACGGGAACATATATCACGATCGCGCGAGGATTTTCGGCGGGAGGACGTTTCAATGACAAAAGTACTGCGGCTGTTTACAGAAAAGAAACCCGGCTTCGATTTGGAAGCCCGGCATTTGCTGGCCGACCTGAGAGACCATCTGGGTTTGTCAGACCTGTCGGAACTGCGTCTCTTAAACCGTTACGATATCGCCGGCCTGAGCAGAGAAGATTTCATCAGGGCAAGGGACTTGATCTTTTCCGAACCCAACACCGACTGGGTCTATGAAGAAACCTTCCCGCTGGCGCCGGGCTGGCAAGCCTTCGCTAAGGAACCGCTTCCCGGCCAGTACGATCAACGGTCCGATTCCGCCGCCCTATGCGCGCAGCTGCTGACTCAAGGGGAGAGACCCGCCGTGGCCGCCGCTTTGGTCGTCGCCCTTCCCGGCGGCGCTGGCGCTGGCGATGTTGAAAAAATTCAAAAGCACCTAGTCAATCCCCTGGAATCGCGCCTGGCTTCCATGGAGAAACCCGACGCCCTGGATCTGCCTTTCAGCCGGCCGGAGGACATCCCCGCGCTGGAAGGATTTATTATCTGCCCGGATCCCCGATTAAGCGAATACCTCAGCCGGTACCGGCTGGCCATGAACGCGTCCGATCTGTTTTTTTGCCGGGATTATTTCCGGGACACGGAACGCCGGGATCCCACCCTCACAGAATTACGGGTCATCGATACCTACTGGTCGGATCACTGCCGGCACACCACCTTCAATACCCGCCTGGACCGAATCGAAATCGAGCCCGGCCCGCTCAACGCCTGCGTCCGGGAGGCTTTCGAGCTTTACCAGGCCGCCCGCGGGGAGGTTTTGCAAAAACAGCCGGATGCCCGGCCTGTCACCTTAATGGATATGGCCACCGTCGGCGCCCGGACATTAAAAAAACGGGGGCTCCTGGATGATTTGGACGAGTCCCAGGAAGTCAACGCCTGCAGCTTTGAAATCCCCGCGGATGTTTCGGGAGAGACTCAACCCTGGCTGATTCAGTTTAAAAACGAAACCCACAACCATCCCACGGAAATCGAGCCCTTCGGCGGCGCCGCCACCTGTCTGGGCGGCGCGATCCGGGACCCGTTATCCGGCCGGGCCTATGTGTATCAGGCCATGCGCCTCACCGGCTGCGGCGATCCCAGGACGCCCCTGGAACAAACATTACCTGGGAAATTATCGCAAAGAGCCATCACCGTAGGCGCCGCCCGGGGCTACAGCTCCTATGGGAACCAAATCGGCCTGGCCACCGGCCAGGTCACGGAGCTGTATGATCCGGGCTATGTGGCCAAGCGCATGGAAATCGGCGCCGTCGTCGGCGCCTGCCCCAAAAGCAGCGTGGTCCGCAGCCTTCCGGAACCCGGGGACATCATCCTCCTAGTCGGCGGAAGAACCGGGCGGGATGGCTGCGGCGGCGCCACCGGCTCCTCCAAAGCCCATGATCTGTCGTCTATCGATCTGTGCGGCGCCGAGGTGCAAAAAGGCAATCCGCCCACAGAGCGCAAGATACAGCGCCTGTTCCGCAATCCCCAAGTGAGCCGGATGATCCGGCGCTGCAATGATTTCGGCGCGGGCGGGGTTTCCGTGGCCATCGGCGAGCTGGCCCCCGGCCTGGTCGTGGATTTGGACCGGATCCCCAAAAAATACGAGGGCCTGGACGGCACCGAATTGGCTATTTCCGAGTCTCAGGAGCGCATGGCCGTCGTGGTTTCTCCCGGCGACGCGGAAAACTTCATCCGGGAAGCCTATTCGGAAAATCTGGAAGCCACCCCCATCGCCTATGTATCCGAAAACCCCCGGTTAATCATGCGTTGGAGAGGCAAAACGATCGTAAATATCTCCCGCGCGTTTCTGGACACCGGCGGCGTGACCCAGCACGCTCAGGCCCGGATCGCCTCCGTGGATCCTTCCGGGGATTACCGGCTGCGCCTGCCTGAGGAATGTCTGGACAAACCCCTCCGGGAAGCCTGGCTCAGCAACCTGGGACGGCTGCCGGTCTGCTCGCAGAAAGGCTTGTCGGAACGCTTTGATTCCACCGTAGGCGGGCATACGGTGCATATGCCTTTTTCCGGGATCCGGCAAATGACCCCGGCGGAGGCCATGATCGCCAAAATCCCGGTATACGGCGGCACAACCGACACAGCCACAGCTATGAGCTTCGGCTTCATACCCGGCCTCGCAAGCTGGAGCCCCTTCCACGGCGGCGCCTTCGCGGTGACCGAGGCTTTGTCCAAATTGGCGGCGGTGGGCGCCCATCCCCTCAGAGCGCGGCTGTCGATGCAGGAATATTACGAAGTCCTGAAAGACGATCCCCTGAAATGGGGCAAACCCGCCGCCGCGCTGCTGGGCGCTTTGTCCGCCCAACTGAACCTGGGCGTCCCCGCCATCGGCGGCAAGGACAGCATGTCCGGCACTTTCCAATATCAATACGCGTCCGGCGGCGACGACGCGCCGCCGGACGCGGGCCGCGCCGCGGAGACGCGTCCCACAGAAACACGCACTGCGGAGATTCACGTACCGCCTACTTTGGTATGCTTTGCCGTCTGCGCCACCCAGGCGTCCCACGCCGTATCGGCTGACTTCAAACAGCCCGGATCCTTCGCGGTGTTCCTGCCCTTGCCCGTAGATTCGGCGAGCCACCTGCCCGTCTGGGCGCGGGTCAAGGCTTTGTATGAGCGTATCTATGCCTTATGTCAGGCGGGCCGCGTTCTGGCCGCCTCCGTCGTCCGGGAAGGAGGCCTGGCGGCGGCCGTCACCCGCATGTGCCTGGGCAATCAAATCGGCCTCGCCTTCGATACCGTCCCGGATTTCCAGACCTTGTTCGCTCCCCTATCCTCATCCCTGGTCGTCGAATTGAACGGCAGCGGCGATCCCCATGAACTGCTGGACGGCCTGGATTACACCCTCTTGGGCCGCACCCTGGCCCATCCCTTCATCACATTCAACCGGATCACGCCCGCCTCCTCTACAGGCGGCGGCGCCGGCGATCCCGCCGTCAGCCTGGAAGAAGCGGCCCAAGCCTGGATCCGGCCCTTGGAGAAAATATTCCCAACAAGACCCTCCGCGGAACCTTCTGTGAAGTCTCCCCTGACGCCCTCTGTCCCGCTTCATCACGAAAGATTTCAACGCAGCTCCCCCGTTTCGGCCCACCTGGCCCACCCCAGGGTCTTCATCCCGGTGTTTCCGGGAATCAACTGTGAGCTGGAAACAGCCGCCGCCTTTGAGTCCGCCGGCGCGGTCTGCGATGTGTTTGTG
>JAISDM010000002.1 GCA_031264885.1 Peptococcaceae bacterium
CCGGTTCCGAATTCAGCAGGGAACGCAGCGAGTTGACGATTGATGTCACCGGCTGGTTTTCCGCGAACGCTCTGAGTACGGAAGGCATGGTTTCAGTCGGCGCGAATGCCGAGCTGAAAAACGGCAGGAAAATAATCGGATAGGAAAACACTCCCGCACCCTCCGCCGACTTTGCCGTCAACCCCGGGATCACCGCCACCCAAGTCAGCGCAAGCGTGAACAGCAGCAAAATTCCCGCCGCCGCAAGCCATGAGAGCAGCCCCGCGCCGGAACGGAAGCCCATTAACAGCGCAGCGATGAAGATTATAATCAGCGTAATCGCGTTGGAAACGATGGATGTCAGCACATGCGCCCACAGCGCCGCCGACCGCGAAACTGGCATTGAATGAAACCGTGCAAACAGGCCATTCCGCACATCGCCAAACAACCGAAACGCGGTGTATGAAACGCCGCTGCCAACCGCTATCAGCAAAATGCCGGGCAATTGATAATTCACATAGTGTACGCCATTGCCCAAGCTGCCCTTTACCGCGCCGCCGAACACATAGACGGACATCAGCATAATTGCGATTGGCATCACCGCAACGGTGATAATGGTATCGGGACTGCGTAAAATGTGTTTCACGCTTCTTCCGAACAAGATAAAGGTGTGTTTCATAACGCCGTCTCCTTGCTGCCAATGATGGAAAGGAAAATTTCTTCCAGCGACGGCTGTTTTTTGACGTATTCGACTTTCACGGGCGGGAACAGTTTTTTGAGTTCGTCAAGCGTTCCGTTTGCGATGATTTTGCCGCCATGCAGGATTGCGACGTGGTCGGCAAGCTGTTCCGCTTCCTCCAAATACTGTGTCGTAAGCAGGATTGTTGTGCCGCCGCCGGCAAGCGCCTTGACGGTTTTCCAAACTTCAAGCCGCGCTTCCGGGTCAAGTCCTGTCGTCGGTTCGTCGAGAAAGATGACGGAGGGCGTTCCGACTAGGCTCATCGCAATGTCGAGCCTCCGCGTCATGCCGCCGGAGTATGTGTCCGAGCGGCGATCCGCCGCGCCGGTCAAGCCAAAGCGTTCGAGCAGGCCGCCGGCTGTTTGCGCGGGGTTCGTGACGCCGCGCAGCTTGGCAATCAGCAGGAGGTTTTCACGCCCCGTGAGTATTCCGTCCACGGCGGTGAACTGTCCTGTGAGGCTGATATTCTCGCGTACTTTATCCGCTTGGCGCGAAACGTCGAAGCCGCATACGCTCACGGAACCGCCGTCAGCCTTCAACAGCGTCGAGAGGATTTTCACGGTTGTGGTCTTGCCCGCTCCGTTCGATCCGAGCAGCGCAAAAATCTCGCCGCGTTTTACCTCGAAATCCACGCCTTTCAGAACTTCGGTCACAGCGCCTTTTGCGCCCGCGAAGGATTTTCGCAAATCCTTTGCTTGAATAGCGGCGTCGGTCATTGCGAACCGCTCCTTCCGCCGACTTTGCTCAGAATGTCGCGGTTGAGTTTTTCGCGCCAGTTTTCGGTGTAGGTTTGAGCGCTTTTCAGAAGCTCGTCGCAGAACGCCGCCACGTCCCCGCCCGTGATTTCCAACACGCGCTTCCCCTCCGCCGCGCCTTCCTCGAAAAGCTCGATCAGACCATAGTGGATTTTCATCATATCATAGCCGGAACCCGCCGCGAACATCCACATATGGCTTTGGATTTTCTTGAAAACATAGCGATAATCCTCCGGCAGCGCCTCTACCCGCGCCATTTGCCGCTTGTACTCGCGTTTTTCCGCAAGGATTTTACCAATGTTGAGATAATCATCAAAGAATTTAGACATTGGACTGATTCCCCTTTAGCTCATTTAGTCTTGACGCGACAAACTCCCACTTTGCCCAGAAGCGGCGCAGTTCCCCGCGCCCCGCGCCGTTGAGCGTGAAAAACTTCCGCGGCGGCCCCAACTCGGACGGTTGTCTGTCGATGTCCACGAGTTTGTTTTTCTCCAAACGCACCAAAATAGTGTAGACCGTGCCGTCCACCACGTCCGTGAAGCCGAGCGCGTTCAGCCGCCGCGTGATCTCGTAGCCGTAGGCCGCGCCCCGGCTGATGATTTCGAGAACGCAGCCCTCAAGCACGCCTTTCAGCATTTCCGTCAGGTTATCCAGCATTACCCCTCCTTGCTATTTTGTATGGCATGTATGCAGTAATGCTTACTACCAGTATATAATATAACTTAGTAGATGAATTGTCAAGAGGGAATTTGAATGATTTTTTTCCAAAATTGAGCCTTAGGGTTCGGCACCGGCCAGCCCGTCGGCGGTCAAAACCTCGAAGCCCGCGGCCTTGCCCTTCAGCTTGACGGAATCGCCCAGCGAGGTAAAACCGACGCGTCCGCGCAGGGCGTCGGCGACGGCGCGGCTGACCAGAATCTTGCCGGCAGGCGCGTTCGCCTCAAGTCTCGCCGCGGTATTCACCGTATCGCCGATGGCGGTATAATCCATTCGCGCCACATTCCCGATGTTGCCCACAACCGCCGGCCCGCAGTGGACGCCGATCCCGAAACCCACAGACCTCCCGTATTTCTCAAGGATTTCCCTTTCAAGGGGTTTCGCGCCCTCGATCATGTCCAGCGCCGACTTGACCGCCTCAAAAACATAATCCTCCCGCGGCACAGGCGCCCCCCAGAAAGCCATGGTCGCGTCGCCGACAAACTTGTCCAGCGTGCCGCCGTTTCGCGTAACGCATGAACTGGTCAGCGTGAGATAGCGGTTCAGAATTTCCACAACGTCAGGCGCCGCCAGCGCCTCCGACATCGGCGTGAAGCCCCGTATGTCCACAAAAAGCACCGCGATGTCACAGAGCTTGCCCCCCAATTCCAGGGCGCCGACCCCTTGCTTCAATATCTCGTTCACAATCTCCGGCGCCACATAGCGCTTGAAAGTATTCGTCACCCGGCGTTTTTCCAGCGCCGCCCGGGCGTAATTAACCGCGACGGATGCGATATAAAGCACCGTCACGGCAAAGGGAATCCAAAGGGCGTGGGTCACATATCCCGCGCCATACAGCGCGGCGGACGCCGCCACATGGCCCCCCGCGAGAAGGAGCCAAAAAAACGTGGCGGACAAAATCCGCCTGTCCCAAAGCCACATCAGGGCGACCGCGGAAATGGAAAAGACACTGGATACCTGCCCGCCGCGCGGAATTTCCTTCTTGGCGGCGCCTTGCAAAAAGGATTCGATGATGTTGGCGTGTACCTCCACCCCATACATCTCCGCGCCGTGATCAATAGATGTGACCGCCGCGTCCTGAAGCCCCGCCGCGTAGGGCCCGACTAGCACGATTTTCCCCCCCGTATCCAAAACCGCGCCGGCGGCCAGGTCGCTGACAGAGGCGATCTCAAAGGCGCCGGGCAATGCCGTGAAGGGAATATAAAAGACGCCCTGCCTGGAAACAGCGGGCGGCAACACCTCCAATCCGTGATACGCCGCGTATTTTTCATAGATCACGGAAGCGAACGGGGCCATCTCTTCGCCGCCGGCCCAATTAACGGCGCCGATGCCATGGCGCAGTATGCCGTCCTGATCCAGCATGACATTGACATGCCCCTGCGCCGACGCCTCCCGCAGCCGCTCATAAGGCTCCTCATGGCTGATGGCCACACCGGACTCCATGTGAAAATATTCGCCCGTAACCATTCTTCCGCCATACACAGAAGCCGCGGCCACAACCACATTCCCATATTCGGCGGCGGCCTCCGCCAAATAAGCGTCCGCCGCCGGATCGCTTTCTCCGGTAAAAAGAACATCCACGCCAATGACCGCGGGCCGGTTCCCGGGATCGGCGTTCAGCGCCTTGATCGCCGCCGCCATAACGTCCCGGGGCCAGGGAAACGGGCCAAAATCCTCCAGACTGCGCGCGTCCATGCCGATGACCACGACCTCGCCGGAGATTCGCCCCGCTCTCTGATAAAGCGCGTCGGACAGCGCCATATCCGCGCCATAAAGCGGATTGGCGGCAGCGGCGTCCATCTTGAATATCACACCGAAAGAGAGCGCCGCCGTAAGCAGCAGCGCCGAAAACAGCGCCGTCAGAAGGACGGGTACGCTCAC
>JAISDM010000006.1 GCA_031264885.1 Peptococcaceae bacterium
CCAAAATACCGATATGTTGTCAATCGGGGCGGCATCTTGTTTTTTTAAACGGCCGCGTGGGCGTTACTGTTCACAGGGGATACCTATACCGTAGGGGCGGCATTCTGCCGCCCGAGACCGTCCGGAAACTATCATATCTTGTCATTCTGGGCTTGACCCAGAATCCAGGTTCCTTGGTTTATCATTTTTGGATTCCGGCATAAAGCCGGACTGACGGGGGATAGACAAGATCGGCAATATTTAAGGTGCGTTGCCATGTTGTTTTAACGACGCAATTTTTGTTGTTTTCGGACGGTCTGGCCCGGGACCGTCCGGAAACGCGTCCATCTTTTCCCATTCCCCTCCCAAGAGGGGAATTTTTCATACGCCGAATCGCGGCACGTTACACATGGAATAATTTTTTCGCGCGGATGGCAAAATAATCTTGAGCTTTCACACTTGAGCTTTCACACGGAATTTTGGCAGGGAGAGGGCGCTTATTATGAAAAGAAAAACGCGGCGGGTCCTTGGATTCGTTCTTGCCTCGGCGCTGTTGTGGACGATGCGGACGGCGGCGGCGGCTTCCGCCAGCGGCGTCGCCGCCAGCGGCGACGCTTATATGCTGGCAAAACTCATCAGCGGCGAGGCAAGAGGGGAAAGCTATATCGGGCAGGTCGCGGTGGGAGCGGTGGTAGTCAATCGCCTCCAAAACCCCAATTTCCCGAACAGTTTGTCCGGGGTTGTTTTTGAACCGGGGGCTTTCGACGCGGTCTGGGACGGGCAATATCATAAAGAACCCACCGTTTCCGCTGTTCAGGCGGCACAGTCGGCCCTTGCCGGATGGGATCCCACGGGAGGCGCCCTGTACTACTGGAACCCGATTTCAGCCACTTCCGACTGGATTTGGTCCCGTTCCGTCATCGCCCGCATCGGTCGGCACGTGTTCGCGCGGTGAACTGAGCCTAACTGGAAGGAGCGAACCCTTGAGACACAACCGGAAATATATCTGGATCGCGGCCGCGGGACTGATTCTGCTGCTGGCCTGTTTCACCTGGGCCATACAGGAGCGGCGGCAGCGCGTAGAATTACAGTATCAGGCCGAAAGCTATTACCAAAAAAGTTTTTACGAGTTGGTTCAGCACCTGGACTTAGTTGCCGGAAACCTGGCGCAGAGCGTTTCATGCGTCTCTCAGGAACAGACGGCGTTATCCCTCGCGGCGGTCTGGCGGCACAGCTTTGCCGCCCAGTCCAATTTAGGCGCGCTGCCGCTGTCCCCGGTTCAACTGGACCAGACGGAGAAGTTTTTGTCCGGCGCTGAGGATACGGCGCAGTGGCTTATGAAAAAAACCGCCAAGGCGCAAGCGTGCCTGAGCGATTCGGAAAAAGAGGAGCTTCTGGCGCTGTTGAGTTACTCAAAACAGCTGTGTGCGGAGATCAGCGGGATATCCGCGGAGGTCATGCGCCGGGATTCGGCCTTTACGCGCGCCCCCGGCCAGGTCCTGGACGGGCTGCATTCGATGGAGCAAAAACTGGAGAATCTTGATTTGAAGAATCTTGATTTGAAGAATCTCAATGCGGAGGGGATACTGCCGGCCGGCGCCGTTCCGGGGAATCTCATGAGCGCCGCTCCGGGGAATCTCATTCCGTGGAGCGCCCGGCTGGACGGATTCAATCCCGAGGATCCCACCCGGTATTTCGGCGCGCCGCCGCGAAACAACCGGGCGGAATCCGGGATCAGTTCTGCCCAGGGCGCCCGAATCGCGCTGGAATGGTGGTTCGGGCCGGGAACGGACGCGCCGGCTTCGCCGGCTTTATTCGAAGCGATTCTGGCATATGAAGGCGCCGGGGATATTTCGACTTACGGATACGAAGTCAGGCGGATCGGACAGACCCTTCCTTTGGCTTACGTGGATGTGACCCGGGAGAATGGCATCGTACTCTGGGCCGTTGGGATACCCGCTGAAAGCGCGGGTTCCGGCGCCGGCCAGTCCGCTCCCGGCGCCGGCCAGGATGATCCCGGCGCGGCGGAGAAGCTCGCGCTCGCTTTTTTGGAGGGCCGCGGCTATCCTCTGATGGAAATCGTTCAGGAAGAGATCCACCGGAACCCCCAGGCGGACGGCTATGGCGTCTACACACTGGCGCCCGCTCAGGACGAGGTTCTGCTGTATCCGGATCAAATCAAGATTCAAGTGGATTTAAGCCGAATGACAGTCGTCGGCTTTGAAGGCACGCCCTATTACCAGCACCACCGCCCGCGGACAAATTTGGAACCTCCTTTGCGGCTTCAATGGACAAAGGAGCGGATTCAGGCGCTGGCGAACCCGCTGCTGAAAGTCGCGCGGATCCGGCTGGCCTTGATCCAGGATGATTTGGGCGGCGAAATTTTGACCTGGGAGGTTCAAGGCAGGCTGGAAGACGAGACATTCTCTGTTTTTTACAATGCCGAAACCGGCGCGGAAGAGCGGATCATCCGCCGAACCCAGCCCAGAACGTACCTTTTCAGCGCGTCCGGGAGATAAACTCCTCGCTGTCTTTCATTTCTACCTCGTTCTGACAAAAAATCCCCGCCGGCAGGCGGCGGGGGACATCATTTACGAACCTTTTTTTATACCCCGCTCCGGTGCGCGGCGAATATTTACCGTGCCTTACGACACACCTATATTATACGCAAAATCCATGAAATGTCAACTGCTAAATTTTTGTTCTGTGATTCGTCTGATCCGCCTGAACCGCGTCTGTCAAGGACGGGCGGCAGAATGCCGCCCCTACAAATGCGGCATACACAGCACCGTCTGGGGCGGCATTCTGCCGCCCCAGCCGGTCCGGAAATTATCATATCTTGTCATTCTGGGCTTGTCCCAGAATTCAGGTTCCTTGGTTTATCATTCTTCTCCTCGCTCAACTGCGCGCGCCGGCGATTGTATCCCGGTATGATCAGGGCGAAGATGACGATCGCCGCGGCTATCGGCGCGATGGCGGTCATGTACATGACCGAGAAGTTATAATGTCCGTATACGACGCTGCCGTAGAGCGGGCCTAAGAACAGGCCCAGGTCCAGGCCCATGTACGCTGTGTTGCTGGCCACGCCGCTTTTCAGGCGCGGAACCGATTGCAGGCACATCGCCTGTATCGCGGGCTGCGTCGTGCCATATCCCAGCGCGGCGACGGCCGCGCCGATGAGCAGCGCCGTCAGTGAGCGCCCCGTTGCGACAATCACGAACGACAGCGCGAACACAACCATGCCGGGGAATATCGTTTTGGCGGCGCCGTATTTGTCCGTCAGATGCCCGCTCATGGGGCGCGAGAATACCAGCGTCCCGGCCATCACCGGGAAGAAAGCGCCAATGCCCGCAATGCCGCGCTCGGCCGCGTATTCCACCATGTACACATTGTAGAGCGAGAACGCCATGATGAGCAGACACATGACGGCCGCGGGCGGCAGCACAGGCGCCGACAGTATATTCGTGTACCACGCGCCGGCCTGCTGGCGCTCAAGCTTCGTTTTGCGCTCGGGCAGCAGCATGACGCTGGGGATCACCGCCAGAAGCATCATGACGGACGCGAACATAAACGCCAGCCGGAAGCCCACGCGCTCGCCGCCCAGCCGGGTTCCCATCTCCAGCAGGTATATTCCGGCAGTCGGCGCGATTGCCGTACCTATCGCCGCCCCGACGCCGTAGATCCCCATGCCGGACGCCAGCTTCTCCGGCGGCAGACTGTTCCCGGCGAGGGTCATGATGAGCGAGCCGACAAATCCGTACTGGATGCCTGACAAAAAGCGGAAGAATACGAACATCGGGATCGTCTGAAACAGGGCGTAACCGAGATTCGCCACACACCCTATGGCAAAAACGGCGATCAGGAGCGTCCGTTTTTCGGCCTTTGTCGTGACAGGCCCGGCGACGGGCCGTATGGCCAGCGCCACGCCGTAGAACATCCCCGTCAGAAGCCCCATCATGTATTCGTTCGCGTTGAGAAATTTCGCGTATGACGCCACAAGCGGATTGACGGAGGCGTGGCCGAGGCACAGCAGGAAGTTGGTCAAAACGACACAGATAAAATTGCGGTTCCACATAGTGATTGTTCTGCTTTCAGCAGGGTCTGAAGACAATGGAGCACACCACCTTTAACGAAACGGTTCCGGGCGGCAGGATGCCGCCCCTACGGTACAGGGAGTCTGAAGACAATTGTGTACACCACCTTTAACAAAACGGTTCCGGGCGGTAGAATGCCGCCTCTACAAGACCATTGAGCCGCGCCGCCTTATGTTTTGCTTAACGAAATCCTTCTTTTTTCGACGCTCGGTATACGGTGATAAACATCGCGGCGCCGCAGGATATGCCGCCTACCAGCTGCGAGACCGTATCCGCCAGAAACACCCCGTCGACGCCGAAGCCGAGCCAGGGCAGCAGCAGCGTCAGGGGCGCCGCTATGACCACTTTGCGGAGCAGAGAGAAGAATATGGCCGGTTTCGGTTTCCCCAGCGCCATGAATGTCTGCTGAGCCGTCATTTGCAGACTCGAAAACAGACTCATGGCGAAATAGAGGCGCATACTCCGGAGACCCGCGGCGATCGTATCCGTTCCATCCGTAAATATATGTATGAATATCTGCGGCGCCAGCATTATGACAGCCCAAAACGCAAGGGTATATGAAATATTGACGCCGGCCATAAACCGGATGGCTTCGCGGACGCGGTCGAATTTGCGCGCGCCGTAATTGTAACTGAGAACAGGCGTCGCTCCTTGCGCGACGCCCAGAACCGGCATAAACACAATCTCTCTCGCGGCGTTTATGACCGTCATAACCCCCACATACAGATCCCCGCCGCCTACCCGGGCGATATCTCCCCACATTTGGAGCGTGCGGTTGCAGACGATCTGTATCAGGCTGTTTGTGAGATTCATGACAAAGCCCGCGACCCCCAGCGTAATGATTCTCCGGACACGCCCCGCCTCAAGCCGCATATTTCGCAGTTTCAGCCGGAGCGGCGCCGTAAAAATCAGATAATGAAGCACCCAGGCAAAGGAGCAGAACTGAGCTATGACCGTAGCCAGCGCGGCGCCCGCCGTACCCATATCCAACAGGAATATAAAAATCGGATCCAGAATAATATTGACGACCGCTCCCAGGAGAACCGTCAGCGTACCGCGCTTTGCGGCGCCCTGCGCGTTGATAAAAGGATTCATGCCATGGGATACCATCACGAAAACCGTGCCGAGCGTATAAATCCGGAGGTACTGCGCGGCATACGGATAGATAGCGTCCGACGCGCCGAACGCGTAGATGATCGGTCTCAAAAACACGACCACACCCAGCGTCAGCGTTACGCCGAACAGAAGCAGCAGCATGAAGGCATTGCCCATCACTTTCGCGGCTTCCTCCCTTTTTTTCTCGCCTCTCGAAATCGAGAATAGCGTCGCGCCGCCAAAGCCGCAAAGACTCGCGATGCTGTTGAATATGGATATCACAGGCAGCACGATTCCGATGGCAGTCATCGCGGGGCTGTCGGTTCCGTCGCCCAGGCGGCCGAGATACATACGGTCAACGAGGGAGTACATCAAACTGATCACCTGCGCCGCCGTCATAGGGACCGCAAGGCGCAAGATATGCCCGCGAACGCTTCCGGCGCTGAAATCCACATCGCCCCGCGCCAAAGCTTCGTTTTCCGCGATTTCCGGTATTTTGCCGTTTTCTTCCATTATTTATCTTCAATCCCGCGTATGTATTGATTTTTTCCTGCCGGTACAGTATATCATTTTCCCAAAACTTCTTCAATCGCCGCCGCGACGGATACGGTCGCGCCTACCATGGGGTTATTGCCCATACCTATAAAGCCCATCATCGCCACATGCGCGGGCACCGACGACGAACCCGCGAAGGTTGCGTCGGCGTACATGCGCGAGACCATATCTGTCAGACCGTATGAGGCGGGCCCCGCGGAGGTATCGTCGGGATTCAGCGTGCGGCCTATGCCCCCGCCCGACGCGCAGGCGAAATACTTCCGCCCGGCCAGGGTACTCTTATGCTTATAGGCGCCGGCGACGGGATGCTGGAAGCGAATCATATTCGTGGCGTTGCCGGAAATGGAGATATCTACGTTCTCACGCTCCATAATCGCGACGCCCTCGCGCATTTCAAAGGCGCCGTAACAGCGGATTTCGGCGCGCGGGCCTTCGGAATACGCGGTTTCATCCAATATGCTCAGTTGATCCGCCGCAAAGTCGAACCGGGTGTGTACGTAAGTGAATCCGTTCACGCGCGCGATGATCTCCGCCGCGTCTTTCCCGAGCCCGTTTAAGATCACGCGGAGCGGTTTTTTGCGCACTTTGTTCGCGTTTTGCGCCACAGCGATCGCGCCTTCGGCGGCGGCAAAACTCTCATGCCCGGCCAGAAACGCAAAACATTCCGTATCGTCGTCCAGCAGCATCGCGGCTATTCGGCCGTGCCCTTCGCCAACCTTTCTCTCGTCCGCGACCGAGCCCCGCTGACAGAACGCCTGCAGCGCCTCTCCGAGCGTCGCCGCGGCGTCTTTGGCGAGCGCGTTGTTTCTTTTGACGGCGGCCGCCGCGCCGACAGTATAAGCCCAGCACGCGTCGTCGAAGCATATGGGCTGGATGCCCTTCACTAATTTAAAAACGTCCAGCCTGCTTTCATCGCATACGCGTTTGGCGTCTTCCAAAGAAGGAATGCCGCAGCCGTTCAGAAACGCCATAATCTGTTCGCGTTTGGCTTCCAGATTCTCGAATTCTATCGTCATATCCTACTCCCTTCTCGGGTCGATGTATGTGACGGCCTCGTGATAGCGGCCATATGTCCCGGTGGTTTTTTCCAGCGCTTCGCCGGCGGCCGCGCCGTCCTTGATCAAGTCCATCATTTTGCCGATATGCACAAATTTATAACCGATGATGCGGCTTTGCGCGTCGAGGCCGAGGGAGAGCACATAGCCCTCGGTCAGCTCAAGGTAACGCGGCCCCTTCTCGACTGTGCCGTAGCTCGTTCCGATCTGGCTGCGCAAGCCCGCGCCCAAATCGTCCATACCCGCGCCGATGGGCAAGCCACCGTCAGAGAAAGCGGTTTGGGTGCGGCCATACGCGATGGCCAAAAACATCTCGCGCATGGCCACGTTGATCGCGTCGCACACAAGATCCGTATTCAGCGCCTCCAGCAGCGTTTTTCCCGGCAAAATCTCAGCCGCCATCGCCGCCGACTGGGTCATGCCACTGCATCCGATCACTTCCACCAGCGCCTCCGCTATGACGCCGTCCTTCACGTTCAGGGTCAGTTTACACGCGCCCTGCTTCGGGGCGCAAGTCCCGACGCTGTGGCTGAAGCCGGACAGCTGCCGCAGATCGTATACCTGATCATAGGATCCTTCCTGAGGGATATGCGACGGCCCATGCATCGCGCCGCAGCTCACCTTGGCGCTCGCCGCCAGTTTTTTCGTCATCTCTTTTATCATCTCAAACCAATCCTTTATCCGTATTATTGTAGTACGCTGTTTTTCACGTAGGCCGTGCCTTCCATAAGGCGGCGGGCCGTCCGCACGTAGGCGAGACGTTCAAAGAACGGCGTGTTTGCCGAGTCCGCCGCGCCCGTGCCCGCCGTGCCCGCCGTGCCCGTGCCAGCCGTGCCCGTGTCCCGCTTCGCGGACGCGGACGCCTCAATGACCATCACTCCGCCCGGGTGGCCTATGCGCAAAGGGATCCTGGACTTCGCGTCTTCATTCAGCTGCTCATAGACGAGGGTGCCCGGAACGCGGGCGGCGGCGCCGGTGGCCACCGAACCGGTGCCGGGATACGTCTTGTGTACATGCAGCATGAACAGCAGGCGCGCGGTGATGTCCACGTCCCGTTCCGTGACCGTATTGCCCTTCGATTCCGAAACATAACGCGCCGGCTTGCTTACGATGGCGAAAAAAGGCGCGTAGGCGTGGTATTTCGTCGCCTCTTCGCGGCTTTTGCACAGACCGATTTTGACGCATACCGTAGACCGGATCGCCTCGATTTTATCCAGCAGCGCTTTGTCCGCCTCAAGCTCCGCCGAACTCTCCGCGCCGGACAGGCCAAGGCTTCCGGCCTCGATAAAAATCACAACGTTGCCGGCGTCTACGATGGAAACGGTGAACGCGCCGAAGCCCTCCACATCAATTTGATCCTTCGTATGGCCCGTGGGCAGCAGCTTCCCGGTGGTGGAGCCGACCGTGTCGGAAAAATCGAGCATAATCGGGCTCCCGGCGCCCGGCACGCCGTCGATTTCAGTCGTGCCTTCCGTCTTGCTTTTGCCGTCCGCAACCTCGACCTCCGCGATGAGGATACAATCCGTATTGGTCTGATAGATGCGGACGCGGGTCACCGGTTCGACGGCCGGCACGAGACCCTCGTCAATGGCGAACGGCCCCACCGCCGCCGAAATATTCCCGCAGTTCCCGCTGTAATCCACGAGCTCAGAGTCGAAGCTGACCTGGGCGAATGTATATTCCACATCCGCGCCGGCGCGTCTGGACGGGCCGATGACCGCGAGTTTGCTGGTCAGCACGTCCGCCCCGCCCAAACCGTCGATTTGCCGTTTGTCCGGGCTTCCAAAAATCGCGCGTATGACCTTGTCGCGCTGCTCTTGATCTTTCGGCAGCTCGTTTTCCATCAGAAAGATGGCTTTGCTTGTGCCGCCCCGATGTATTACGGCGCGGTAAGGCGTCATCTGTGGATTCATAAACCCACCCTCCTTTGCAGTTTCTGTTCCATCTGCTGTAACAAACCACCGGCGTTCAGCAGTTCCATGATGCTCTCCGGTATCGGAGCGCATTTCCGGCTGCCGCCGGTGGTCAGGTTCAGAACGATGCCCTCGCCGAGCCTGACGTCTAAGCGGTCGCCGTCGCCGATGCCCGACGTATCCGGCACGATCAGCGCCGGCAGACCGATATTGATGCAGTTCCGGTAGAATATCCGCGCGAAAAATTCGGCGATCACAAGAGATACGCCGCATTCCTTGATGGCCAGCGGAGCGGTTTCGCGGCTGGAGCCGCTTCCGAAGTTTTTACCGGCCACAATGATGTCGCCTTTCCGGACTTTTTTCGGAAAATCCGCGTCCGCTCCCGTCATGGCGTGGGCGGCGATCTCCTCATTCGATAATTCCATGAACTGCGCCGGGCTGATCTGATCTGTGTTGATATGGTCGCCGAAACGGTGCGCCCTGCCCTCGATGCGCTGCCAATCCATGCCGGTCTCCTCCTCCTGTTACCATTCTTTGCGGGGGTCGCTCAAACGTCCGTGTAAGGCGGTGGCCGCCGCCGTGGCGGCGGAGGCCAGGTAGACTTTGCCTTCCGGACTCCCCATCCTGCCCTTGAAATTCCGGTTGGTCGTAGAAACGCAGCATTCGCCGTCGGCAATCACGCCGGAATGCACGCCGAGACACGCCCCGCAGGTGGGCGCGAGAATCGTCGCCCCCGCTTCGGCCAGTGTCTCCAGCACGCCTTTTTTCACCGCCTCCAGCCAGATTTTCTGCGAAGCGGGCGATACCAGAAGCTTGCAGCCGCTGTCTACTTTTTTGCCCTTCAGCAGCCTTGCCGCCATTTCAAGGTCGCTCATGCGCCCGCCGGTGCAGGAACCGATATAGACGCGGCGTATGGGCGTGCCGTCCATCGCGTCTATGTCGAATACATTGTCTACTTCGTGGGGACACGCGACCTGCGGGGCCAGCGCGCCCGCGTCAAAACTGTAACGCGCGGCGTATACGGCGTCCCCGTCGGCGCTGACCGGCGTATACCGTTCGCCGCGTCCGATGGCCTCCAGGTAGCGATCCGTCTCCCCGTCGGCCGCCATCAAGCCGCATTTGGCCCCCGCTTCCACCGCCATATTGGCGACGCACATGCGCTCGTCCATCGTGAGTTCCGTGACCGCGCCGCCGCTGAATTCCATCGACATATACGTGGCGCCCGAGTGCCCCGTTTCACCGATGGACCGCAGCGCGATATCCTTTGCCATGACGTATTCGGGCAGCTTCCCATGCCATTGAATGTCGATGGACTCCGGCACCCGCAGCCAGATTTCGCCGGTCAGCAGAACGCTGAGCATCTCCGTCGTGCCGATCCCCGTTCCGAGGCAGCCGAACGCGCCCGCCGTACATGTGTGTGAATCCGTGCCGACCTGTAGGGTTCCGGGCACATCGAAGCCGTTTTCCGCCAGAATCTGGTGGCAGGGGCCCAAGCCCTCGAAGTAATGGCTCAAGCGGTGACGCGCGGCCCAGTCCCGGGTGAATTTGACGATGTTCGCCTGTGAAGCCGTGCCGGAGGGCGTGTAGTGATCGCTGACGACCACCACCCGGTCCCGGTCCCAGATATCCGCGCCGAAACGCTCCGTCAAACGGTCCATCTGCTCCGCCAGGAAACGCGGCCCCAGAATGTCGTCGAGCATCGCGCAGTCCACCTTGGCGACGACCATATCCCCAGCCTTCGCGTCAGGCTGTCCGCTGCGCCCCGCGAGGATTTTTTCCGCAATTGTCTGTCCCAAAGCGATACCTCCGAAGAATAGGCTTTTTTGCGGGTCAATCGAATGTCACGATGCCCTTAATATAATCGTTTGGCGCTTCCACCAGATGTTCCAGCGCCTGAGACATCTCGGCAAAGGGAAAGCGATGTGTAATCAGTTTTTCCATTGGCAGGCGGCCGTCGACAAAAGCCGCAATCCCCTCAAGTTCGTTGCTCATCGGATCAATGGACAACGTTGGATGCAAATTGTACATTATCGGAGTGCGGACCACCATGTTAAAACCTAATCGGGCGGGAAACACCTCTTCCCTGGTATATACGGAGGACAGCATGATCCGCCCCGAACCCATATACTGATTGACCGCGTGTCCGTCCTTATGCGTGTATTTGATCATCTGCATCGCCGTATCAAGTCCACGGATGCTTCCTGTAATCTCCACAACCACGTCGAAAAACATGCCCTCAGTGAGAAGATAGGCCGTTTCACTCATGTTTTCGATGTTCCTGGGATTCAGAACGTGCGTCGCGCCGAATTCCTTGGCCAGTTCCAGCTTGTTATCAAGCATGTCTACAGCTACGATGCGTTTGGCGGCGGTATGGCGCAACGCGCATACGGTGAGCAGCCCCATCGCCCCACAGCCTACTACGGCTACGTTCTGGCCAAATTCCGGGTTCGCGAAACGGGCGATATTCACGATGTCCTCCAAAGGTTCCGCCAGGCAGCATAGATAATTTTTATCCATCCGCGGGAGGACAAACAATTGAATGGTCGGCGCAAAGCTGTCGCAATCGGGTATGTGCATATAGGTACAGAAGCACTGGCGTACGCGGCCTGACACTTTATCGCCTACTTTGAACCGCTTTACCTCGCTGCCCACATCGACTACAGTTCCAATAGCCTCATGTCCCACGGCGACGGGATACTTCGGCATGATCGGCTCACGGAAGCCATATTTGTGTATTTGAATCACGCTGTTCCCGATGTAGGCGGGTATATCGGAATGACACAGACCGACCGCATCCATTTTGATGATCATATCCCTGCTGCCCATTGAGGGTATATCTTCCTCAAAAAACTCCGCTTTTCGCGGCGCGACAATTTTTGAGATGACTGTTTTCATATCGTTTTTTCCTCCTTACAACATACTCTTTACGGCCGCGATGATCGCCTTTGCGCCGAAACCGTATTTGTCGCGCAGCTTCAGCGGATCTCCGTACGCCGGGAAAATATCGGGGATGCCGAGGCGCCTGAAGCCTGTCCGCACGCCGCTTTCCGCCAGCACCTCAGCCACGGCGCTGCCGAGGCCGTTGTAGACGGAGTGGTCTTCCACCGTGACGATCCGCTTTGTGGCGCGGGCCGCGCGCAATACCGCCTCTTTATCC
>JAISDM010000089.1 GCA_031264885.1 Peptococcaceae bacterium
CAGGCGCGTTTGTCATTCTGGCATCGTATCCCGTCATTCCGGCGCCATGTTTTGGATTCCGGGCTTGTCCCGGAATCCAAAAGGAAGGGACCTGGATTCCGGGACAAGCCCGGAATGACAGGGGATAGACAGGCCCGGAATGAACGGGGGCAGGCAAACCCGGATGACAGCAGGAATGCGTGTTTGCCGGGGGCGGGCGGCAGAATGCCGCCCCTACGGATGCGTGATGCGCGGCGCCGTAGGGGCGCCCTACCCTTTCTCTCTTCGATCTCATTTACTTTGTCTTTCCACCCGCCAAATCGCGGATCACAGAGTCCGAGTATAAAATGTTGCCGAAACCCAAAAAACGTGGTATGCTGAATAGGGTCATACGCAGACAGAGGCGGACACGGAGGTGATGCGATTGGGCATCTTAGGAGAAAAATTCAAAGAGGTTTTGTTTTCGGTTTTGCCTGTGACGGCAATCGTATTGGTGCTTTCCGGTGTTTTTTGGCTGACGGGGCGCCCGCTGCCGCCGATGATGATGCTGTACTTCCTGCTGGGGGTCGTTTTGATCATCGCCGGCTTGTCCGTGTTTTTGCTGGGGGTTGACGTCGGCATTGTGCCGCTGGCCACACATATCGGCGGCACGCTCTCCAAGTCTAACCGCCTGTGGCTTCTGGCGGCGGCCGGATTGGTGATCGGTTTTTTTATCTGCATCGCGGAGCCGGATCTGCAGATCCTGGCGGGTCAGATTGAAGGCGTGACCTCCGGAACCATCAGCAAAATGTCGATCCTGACGGTCGTCTCCTTCGGCATCGCCGTCATGCTGGTGCTGGGTTTGATTCGCATTGTTTATAATTTTCCTCAAAATATTTTACTGACGATCTTGTATGGCGTCATCCTGATCATCGGGCTGTTTACGCCTCCGGAAATTCTGGCGATTTCCTTTGACGCCAGCGGCGCCACCACCGGAGCGCTGACGGTGCCGTTTATATTGGCGCTGGCCTTGGGAATTTCCTCGCTGAAAAAGGATTCCAAGACGTCGGAGGAGGACAGCTTCGGGCTGGTGGGCGTGACGTCCACGGGGGCCATCATCGGGGTGCTGATGCTGGGCCTGATCAAGCGGATCCACGATCTGACCGGGGCGCTGCCTGAGGATACCTCGACGGGCGCCGTTTCGATGATACTGGAGATTGTCCGGGATTCCTTCGTGGCCATTTTGCCGTTGTTCGTGATTTTCGCCGTTTTTCAGGCGACGGCCTCCAAATTTCCCAAGCGTCAGGCGCGGCGCGTTATTGTCGGCTTGACTTATAACTGTCTGGGGCTTATTCTATTTCTGGTCGGGGTGAATATGGGGTTTATGGATCTGGGCGTTGAATTGGGCGCCACCATCGTTGGGTATAATAAAAACCTGCTGATTGTCGCGCTGGGGTTTATGGTCGGGTTCGTCACCATTATGGCGGAACCCGCCGTCTATGTGCTGATGCAGCAGATTGAGGATGTGACCTCCGGTTATGTGAAGCGAAACATTGTACTCGGAGCGCTTGCCATCGGCGTGGGCCTGGCCGTGGGGCTTTCCATGCTCCGGATCCTGACGCCGGGCATACAGCTGTGGCATTATTTGCTGCCAGGTTTTATCATTTGCGTCCTGCTCTCGTTTTTTACGCCCAAACTGTTTGTCGGCATCGGGTTTGACTCGGGAGGCGTCGCTTCCGGCCCCATGACCGCCACTTTCATCCTCGCCTTTTCCCAGGGCGTCGCGTCGGCGACGGCCGGCGCGGACGTGTTGAAGGACGCCTTCGGAATGATTTCTATGGTGGCCATGATGCCGATCATCACTATAGAGATTTTGGGGTTAATTTTCAAATTCAGCTTACAAAAAGGCGGTGTAGATCAATCGTGAGGCAATTTGATTTTTTGTGTTGTATTGTCAACCACGGCAGCGGCACAAAAATATTAAATTTGGCAAAAAAACACGGCATACATGGCGGCACGATTCTTTTGGGGCACGGAACCGTGCCTCTGAACAAGCTCATGGAGTTCTTTGAGCTGGCTGATTCGCGCAAGGAGATTGTGATCATGCTGGCGGATCATGCTTCCGCCTGCGAGGCGATGGCGTACATCGGCAATGAAATGTCGCTTCACAAGAAAAACAGCGGCATTTGCTTTATTTCTCCGGCGAACAATGTTTTTGGCGTCGGGCAGTCTGTGCCGGACGCATCAGAGAAACGGGAGGATGATCAGGAAGTCATGTACAACGCGATTTATACCATCGTTCAGAAAGGAATGGCGGAGGATGTGGTGGACGCGGCGAGGGCCGCGGGAGCGCGGGGCGGCACGATCATCAACGCCCGCGGTTCCGGCGCGAACGACACCATGACGGTGTTTGCCATGCCCATCGAGCCGGAGCGGGAGATTGTGCTGATTTTGGCCGACAAGGACGCGACGGAAGCGATTGCCGCCGCGATTCGGGGGCGGATCGACTTTGAACAGCACGGCGCGGGGATTCTGTTCGTTTTGGGTGTGAGCGAGGTATACGGTCTGGCGAGGGGACGCGCCAACGACGCCAACGCTTAGCGTCAGCTGTAACGGATAGAACAGAAGCAGAAGCGCCCGTCAGGGTTTTTTCCCTGGCGGGCGCTTTTTTTGACGCGTGAATCAGGCGGCGATTAGCCCTTCTTATGTCTTAATCTTCGACCGCTTCGTAACTGTCGAAAAAAATGCCGCGGCGCACGATGTAGCAGTCCCCGTAATCCCCTTCGTTGGCCACGAGGAAATCCCCCCGCGTCCCGTAAAAGTATTTTTCCAAATCCCAATAGCTGAACACCTTCGTGTCCCTGTCTATAGGCTTTGCCCGCACCAGTTTTTCGCCGCGGGGCAGGCAGACGTTCGTGAAAGGCAGAATATGCCGGTGTTCGCCTGTGATTCTGTTGATCACCTTCGGCGGGTATTCCCACGTCTTCTCATACCGCTCCCCTGTGACGGTATAGTTCTTTTCGAATTTGTCGCGCAGTATGGGATAAACCTCGCCCAGAATCCCGACCATCAGATAGACGTCTTCTCCCGAAACCGTGTCGATGTCGCCTTCGAGGGTGCGGACGGTCATCTTTGTTTTTTCCGGAAAAACCTCGGCGCTTTTGGCAAAACCCACAGGCTGCGCGCGCTTCCGGAAAAGGGGCAGTTTCCCGAAATCGACGGTGTGTTTGTTCGCGTAAATATATTCGTAATTGTCGATGTAACCGCGCATGCGCTGTTTGAGATAGGTGTCCGCCGGCAGGCCGCCGGGCAGCCCCTCAAGCTGTTTGAAACCCAGAAAGCCCCCCGCCTTCTCTATGCTTCCGCCGCCGGATCCGGCGTCACGGCACAGGAACGCCGCGAATTCGTCGGCCATGATCTCGCGGGCGCTGCTGCGAATGGACAGTTTCAGTCCCTGGGGCTGCTCGCAGTACACGACGCAGCTGTCCATTCCGACGACCTGTTTCGCTATGTCGCTCACAAAGCCGAGCAGGTTCGGATCACAGGGTTCCGCCCGGAATAAGCCGATGTTCTCTATGATTCCGCGATTTTTGAGCGCTTCGCCTATGAGGGTCAGTTCCTCCGGGGTGACGGCCGAGTTGTTCAGTTTCCGCACGAACGCCGGGTCGCAGGGGAGTTCCGCCAGGTCGCGGTCGAGGGGGTGGCGCAGTTCCGAAAGACCGTTTGTGTCGCTGAACAGTCCGTAGTAGAGCGCGTTGCACACCCGATAGTCGCCGGCCGCGGAGAAGCCGTCCGTATCGATCAGCTGCCACACCAGCGTCGCGCAGCTTGCCAGGGCCGGTCGGATGAGGGTGTTGTCCCCTTCGGGAATTTCCGCCCGGTGATGGTCTATCACAAAGAATTCCGCCGGTTCCGGCAGGTCAAAGTGCTGTACGTTCCCGGCCCCGCGCTGGCAATCCACCGTTATGAGCAGCTTTGTGTCCGGCGGCAGAGCCTGTACATGAGATATCTCTATCTCCAGCATATCAAGCATCATCAGGAGATTCGGCTTGGATATCTTCCCGCGCCCTCCGTAGACCAGACTGACGTTCGCGCCCAGCGCGCGCAGCCGGCATTGCAGCGCGAAGCCCGAGCCGATCGCGTCGGCGTCGGGGATATCGTGGCATTGGATGACGATGTCGCCGTATCCCGCCAGCTTTTTGACATCCACGCGCGAATTATGTTCGCTCATTTTATCTGCCTCCCATCGGAGATTTCTCCATTATAGAGCGTAACGCGGAATACCCCCCGGTCGTTGGAAAAAACAGGAGGCTCCAACAGATGCTTCCGCATTTCGCGGCGCATGATGGGGATGCCGGAATAGCGGTTCTCCGAGTCGATCATGATCTCCAGCGCGCCCGCGATATAGGGATTCCTGGTGTCCAAACCCACCGTGCCGAGTCTGTCGATGGCGCCGCGCCCGTAAAGGCCGCCCGGATTCTCAATCTCTATCCTGTCGTCGAACATCAGGATACGGATCGGCGAATTCTCGGTATGAATGCTGTAATCCCGGTGAATGAGCGCGTTCAGGATCGCTTCGCGCACAGCTTTGACGGGGTACTCTTGCCGGTCGGCCCGCTTGCCCTCATCATTGACAATAACGCGGCGCTTCATGTTTTTGCCGACAAAAACAACCGCCTCGTCCAGCATTTGCGGTATCGTCCCTTCGATCCGCCGGTCGTCGAGAAAGCGTTCGCCCCTCTCTCCCAGATCCCCGATTTCCATGCCGGGGACAATGGAAGCGACGACGCTGTATTGCGGAAAGAGACCCTGCGGGTAGACGCCAAACAGCAATTCCCCGGCCACAGTGGGCGCTCCGTTTTGCGTAACGCCCTGCAGATCCAGGATCCGGCTTTCCTCCAGGGAGGCCAAATTGCTTTTCTTCTCCCGGATCTGCGCGAAATACAGAGTCAGCGCGTTACGGTTCAGATCACCCGGTTTTGCCCTGCCGTCCACACGGAGTTCGTCCTGAATTTTGCGTTTAAACACCTCGAAGCTGTAGACTTCGTATTCTGTCATAGGCTTGTCGGCGTCGCCAACACGGACATAGGAGCCGCGCATTCTGCCACGCCCCCGGTAGAAACAGGGCTTCTCAAAGACGTCGCATTCGGCGATTTCCGCGCCGACCACATACTTCCCGTCCATTTCGCAGACGGTAAACAGCGGCCGTACTTTGGGCTCCATCTGCTCGCATTGCTCCGCTACTTTTTGTTGAATATCCTGCGGATCATAGACGCCGGTCACAGCGAATCCCGCTTCTTCGTCCAGGCCAAATAAGATAACGCCGCCGCCGTTTTGATTGGAAAAACTGGAGAGGGTGTCATAGAGCCTTTCGGGCGTACCCTGCCCCGCTTTTTTAATCTCAAGGTATTGGCCCTCATGCTTTTCTCTTTCCACCCGGCGGGCGAGATCGTTTAATTCTTGAACCAGCATACGCATCCCTCCGGATTTCATTATACGCGTTTTATGAAAATACTCAAGCGTTTTATGGAAATCCGCGGCTGCGGCTGGCTGTGGCTGCTCAAGATCAACCTCCTTTATGTAACGGGTCGTTTTGGTTTGCCGGGGGTTTTCCAACCTTGGATTGCAGACCGTCAATATGCTCGTTTAAACTCGGTTTAATCGTATGCCACATGGGATCGAGGATGAAATCAATGCCTTCTCTGCGAGCGTGTTTTGCCGCCGGAACAAAGTCGCTGTCTCCTGCAATAAGTATTATTTGGTCAGCCAATCGTTTCTGGGCTAAGGATGCTATATCAAGTCCAATGCGCATATCAACGCCTTTTTGCTGGATATCAAGATAAAAATCTTGTTCCGTTAAATCGTCAACTGTAATCTCCTTACGGCATAAGCGTTTAAGAGCGTCCGGGTGTATTATGTAGCCGGTGGAACCTTCTAAAAGCTCACCCATTCTAAGCGCAACTTTTCTTTTACTGGTTAAGGCCAAATGAAACGCATTTGTCCATTTATATAGAGGACTTTTACCCAGATTTATGCTGCTTTTCAAAAGTGGGTGATACACTATTTTATTTGACGGCGGGCAGTTATAAAAAAATATTCTATACAAAGAATGATCTTCCGGGATATGACGGTGGCAGTAAGTCAGTAATTCTGTTGCGCGTTCCGCAGCCGTTTTTTCACCGAACAATTTCCTTGCCTGTTTTAAATAAAAACCGCCGTCTACCATGATTGCCGTTTTCATTTGCTCACTCCTGTGGTGTAAAAAGCCCTCGGTTTCGGCACATCCCGGATACTGGGAGGTCTACACACCAAGGGCTGGTTTAGCGGAAGCCTTTTCGCTTCACCCACTATAATATGTGTTCGGTCTGTTTTTGTCAACCTGTATTTTTATCGCTTCAAGCCTGAAAACTATCATATCTTGTCATTCTGGCGCCCTATCTTGTCATTCCGGGCTTGTCCCGGAATCCCGGTTCCTTGGTTTATCATTTTTGGAGTCCGGGACAAGCCCGGAATGACGGGGATAGACAAGCCCGGCAATATTTAGGGCGCGTTTCCGGACGGTCCCGGGCGGCAGAATGCCGCCCCTACGGTACCGTGAACGCCGCGCGCAAACGCGCCTGTAGGGGGGGCCGTGAACAACGCGCGCAAACACGCCCCTGCGGTACCGTGAACGACGCGCCTGTAGGGGCGGCATTCTGCCGCCCTCTTTGATAGATGTGACTGTACCGCGGGCGCGGGGCGCTCTTGCTCTCATTGTTTCTCGTTGACTCGCCAGCGGGTCTTTGTGTCGTCGTTTAGAATCAGAACCTTCGCTTGGCTATGGGCGATGACAGACATGTAACTTTGAATGATTTCTTCCAAGGCGGGGAGAATCTCCTGATATTTGGCGAGGGGGATTTCTATCTTTAGGTGGGTATTGTTGGGGAGTTGTATCTTCAAGTCGACGCGCGTACTCAGTTTTACCAGGGCATACGGCGTTTTCAGCCCGGAGCAGATTCGTTCCAGCACGGTCATCACGTTCTCCTCGCGGATTTCGTGAATTTTTTTGCGCTTGACCTCTTTTGTTTTAGCGTTCATTTCCAACTGCTCTTGATGCTCAATCATTTGAGGTATCCTGTCGGCGATGGATACCGCCTTGTCGAGACAAAGCAATATGCAGGTAAGATTAACATATTCGGAGAATTCGTCATGATCCGAACGGTAACTCCTATAGTCCTCAAACTCTCCCGCGGAAATACCGATACGCGTCCTGGTCGCGGCTGCCGATCCCTGACGCCATCTCCGCATATATTCCGATTCCGGCATATATTCATGGATGCTGACTGAAATAGAAATATCGTTGTTTGACGAGTATTGATCAGACTCGCCCGCCGCTTTGCGGGTCATTTTGTAAAAATCGGTCAGGTAAACGGCTCGATCGGTTGGATCCTCGAACTTTGTCGTCAGCGACCACTCCGGGCGGGCGGCGAGTTCCTCAGCGATCAAAGCGCGGCACTCTAAGCGAGTGCAGGTTCGACCGTTTGGCCCTGCCGCTTTTTCGATCTTTCGCAGTTCGCGCCCCAGCGTGGACCGTACTCCCTGGCTGACAGTCCATGAATATTTAGATGGAGAATGGCTCATGGCAAAACCTCCGGGTTCAGGAACGGTTCCTCATTAATCAATATAGCAGCAGCGCCCGCGGCTGGTCATCCAATCCTTGTGAGCCTCGTATGACGCTTTGTTCGCGCATATCCAAACGATACGGCGTTTGATTCTGGCGTCGACATACGGCTCCGGGGCATATCCGTCCGTAAAGATAATCAATCCGTCATATATCTTTGTGTTTTCCTTGAAAAAATTCAATACCGGCTGAAAACTTGTACCCCCGCGGCCGGTGATATTCACCGTTTTGCGGGCTTTTTTCACGGTAACGGGCCGCCCCTTCAGCTCGCTGTCAAACATTTGTACGTCAACGTTTTTGATTCCGTACCTAAAGAAAGCGTTGATCGCGGAAAAGAACGCTTTGAGTTCCCTGTCGGTAACCGAAGCGCTGACGTCTACGCCCGCCAGGAGGCTGGTTGTAAACTCCAGGCGTCTGCCCATGGTCAGATTCCCGTATCGCCGGCTGGGTTTGAACCGGGTCAAAATCCGGTCGTCGGACAGCACCGAAGCTCTGAATCCGCTGAGAACCTTTTTGTAGTTCATGACGGGTTTCATATCGGCCGTCAGCTGTGAGATCAGTTGGCCGGACAGAGTCCCCCACTGTTTGGAGTTTCCGAGTATAATTTGGATCTGTTCCTTGATTTTTTCATCGAAATATTCGTCTGTCGCCCAAAGTTCCGTTTTCTCGGCCGCCTGACTCAGGTCCTCGTCTGCCTGACTCAGGTCCTCGTCTGATTGACTCAGGTCCTCGTCTGATTGACTCAGGCCGTCGTCCGCCTGACTCAGGCTGTCGTCTGATTGACTCAGGTCCTCAGCGGACGGAAGCTCCGCGTCAGAACCCTCCGCCATACGGTCCGGCGCCTGACCTGAGCCTGACCGTTCCGGGCTGCCGTCCGCCTGTGACGCCGCGTTTGCGTCTGACTGTCCGGAACCGCCGTCTGATTCTTGATTAAAAAGTTCACACAGCGCCTTGTAGTAAAACTCAAAAAACTGTTTTTTGTACTTCGGTTCGCTCCAATAGTCGCCGGCTTTATACGGGAGATTCAAGCCGTCATACAACTCGTTTATTGTGATATTGCTCGCGATATATGAGACAGAAGCGTTCCTGGGCGGGTACCTGTACGGGTGGCGGAACATGATGCGTATCGTCTCGGCTTTCAGCGCGGTTTCAAGTTCGGCGTCAGACAACGCCTGCGCGTCCGACAGATTGTACTCGATGCGTCCCATTCCGCAGCGGAAGCCTCTGATTCTGAGATTCGGCGTCAGTTCGTGGGTGCTGACGACTAGCAAGAGCGCAGGTTCGTTTATAAACCAGCGTTCCTTGATCCTGCCGAGCCTGTCGGCGACGCTCGGCTTGGAACGCCGGGCGGATTCGGTTTTGCTCATAACTGAATGTCCCCGATGAATTTCTCTATATATTTCATAATATCACGCGGGTTCATGAGCAGTTCGTACTTAGTCTTAGGGTAAGCCGCCGAGGCGTACAGCGTGGTAAAGTGCGCGAGGACCTCGTTTTTCTTGTGCTTATGCAGCCACTCGGCGTACAGCGCCAGATTTGAGGCGTAGAGTTCGCGGCGTTCATCGTCCGCGGCCTCGGTCTGCCTGAAACACGCCTCCGTCAGCGCGGTTAACTCGTGCGCGCGGGATTTCGCCAGCTTATGAGAGACGGCATTGAAATCCGTCAGGAACGGGGTCGCGGAGAATCCTACGCCGGTCCTGCAATACTGCGCGAATTGCAGCGCCGCGCCGACGCCGACGATCCCGGCCGCGGCTTTCGTCGTTACGTCGTCCAGAGATTCGGCGCTCCCGACCAGTTCGGAGACACGTTCCCACGCCCGTCTGTCCGGAGATTTTTCAAGCCCCATATCGCCTGCCTCTCCGTCCAAAAGATGCGGGAAGTCTCCGATAAAGCCGATGACGCGCTCGTCAAGGCTGTTCTTCTGCGCCCACAGCAGCCATTCCTCCACAGTCGGAGTAAAATGGTAGATATTAAAGCGGGAAACAAGCGCGGGATCGAGGTCTGTCAGCTGATACTCGTCTCCCTCATTGACCGCTGAGATGATCTGCGAACCGGCAGGCAGTTTCCGTCCGACAATCGTTTTGTTGAGAGTCAAATCCATAACGCATTGCAGGATTTCAGGTCTGGCGCGGTTAAGCTCGTCGAGGAACAAGACAATCGGCGCCCCGTCCTCCGGAAACCACCAGGGCAGTCTGAAAACGGTTTTGGCCGAACTCTGGTCTAACGACGGCAGACCGATGATATCGCCAGGGTCGCTCATTTGCCCCAAAAACAGCGTCACAACCTTTTTATTCGCAGAAGTGAAGTAAGCCTCGACGATACGCGATTTGCCGATCCCATGTCTGCCGACCAGCATGATATTGTGGTGACTGGGTGTGAGTTTTAGAACCCGTTCGAGTTCCATGGCGTTAACGTTGGTAGCCATGATTATCCTTTCTCCGTTCTCCGTGTATGCCGGGTATGCCCGGATTGATTTATATCTGTTTTTACTATAAATCAACCCGGGCCGGCTTGTCAAATATTCTCTGTTGGATCTGCGATTCGTAATATTGGAATGCGCGTCTGTCAGGGACGGGCGGCAGGATGCCGCCCCTACAAGGCGCATCGTTCACGGTACCGTAGGGGCGGCAGTCTGCCGCCCGGGACCGTCCGGAAACTATCATAATCTTGTCATTCCGGGGCTCCATCTTGTCATTCCGGGACAAGCCCAGAATGACGGGAGACTTGCCAAACTACGGACGGGAATGGTCGGACGGGATTCGCAGATAATCTTTCAGACCGTTTTGCAAGATTGCCGAGAAGTTTACACCCGCGCACTCCGCTTCGGCGTTTAGCCAACGCGGAATTGAAAGGGTTTTTTTACCTCTAACGTATAAGATGAGCCGCCTATCATTCTTCACCTAACCCTGACCGGGTACACTTGCGAGCGGCGATTTTGGGATCATACGGGCGTTGAGGCGTGACTCGGCGCGGCGGCCGCGCGGCGAGGGTCTGATGGATCCAGGCGTATAATTGGCCGAACCGCACTAAGCGCATGTCCGTCAGACGGCCCATCACTTCGCGGATACGGCGGTAGACAGTATTCGGATCCATCGGTTCGCCCTGAGACGTCAGAATGAAATCATCCGGCTGCCGTTCCGGGTGTTGGGCCAGATATGCCAGCAGCGCCCGGGTCGCCTCCCGGTTCAGCGGTATGTTCGCGGGTATGATCCGGCTGTAAAAAATCTCTTTCCTGAAATTGTACACGTCCCGCCACCGGATTTGAGTCATGTCCATGATGGGGATATCCGAATACAGATACAGGGCCAGAATCATATGGGACTGATATTGACGTTTTTCCAGACAGTCGTTCAGCAAACGGACGAGATCCCGTTTGGTGACGCTGCTTTCATAGTCTCTGTTCCACTGGAAATTTGAGAGACTTCCGTTCAGCGGAATCAGATACGGGCGCAGCGGTTGGGCGGGCGCTGTCCGAAACCCTGTGGCGCGCCGGTACATTCCGGTATTCTTGAACGCTTGGCGTATGCTGTAGGGCTCGGCCGCGCGGCAGCGCCAGACACATTCCATCGCTTCGCGGATCACCTGGAAAGAGAAACCGATCACGCCGGCGTCCCCGCTTTTCAGAATGGGTTCCCCGGGCTGGGAATTGGCCGCGTTCATGTAAGTTGTCAGCGCCCGCGCGATGGGCGGGCTCAATTCAAATCCATTTCGGGCGATGTTGGGATTATAACGCGGATAAAACGTTTTGTTATTGAAATCATAGACATCCCTCCAGCGCAGGCGGAACATGGATTCAAGCCGCATGGACGTATACAGGTACAAGACCGTCAGCGTCTGATGATGAAACTGCCATTTGTCCTGATAATAGTTTAGAATTT